>CAUCXP010000078.1 GCA_958446785.1 uncultured Collinsella sp.
AGGACATCGAGCGCCTGCAGACGATCATCTTTTTGGAAACCACGACCAATGGCATCCGTCGCCAGGTCATGGAACGCGTTTGCCTGCCACGCCGCTTTGAGCAGGTGACGACGCCATGGGGCGAGGTGTCCGTCAAGGTGGCCACCCTGCCCGACGGCAGCGAGCGTGCAGCGCCCGAGTACGAGGACTGCGCCCGCCTTGCCCGTGAGTGCGACGTGCCGCTCCAGCGCGTGATGCAGGCGGCACAAGCCTCGGCACTGCGATTTGAGTAACGCGGCCGGTGGCACGCCACGTCCAGCCCCATCAACCCCACCCGAAAGGACCACCATGAAATACCTCATCGCTTCCGACATCCACGGCTCGGCATACTGGACCGAGCGTCTGGTCGCCGCCATCGAATCCGAGCAGCCCGACCGCATCGTGCTGCTGGGCGACCTGCTCTACCACGGCCCGCGCAACGACCTGCCGCGCGACTACGCTCCCAAGCGCGTGATCCCGATGCTCAACGCCCTGGCCGACCGCATCATCGCGGTGCGCGGCAACTGCGACGCTGAGGTCGACCAGATGGTCCTCGACTTTCCCGTCATGGCCGACTACGCCACGCTGTTCGACGAGGCCGGCCGCGAGTTGTTCCTGACGCACGGCCACGTCTTTGGCGCCGGCGTGCACAACAGCGTCGACCACGCGCCCGCGCTGCCCGAGGGCTCCGCGCTCGCCTACGGCCATACGCACATCAAGGTTAACGAGGAGAGCGCCGCGCACCCGGGCCTGTGGCTCTTCAACCCCGGCAGCGTGAGCATCCCCAAGGACGGCACGCACAGCTACGGCATCTACGAGGACGGCGCGTTCCGCCACGTGATCCTGGAGGAGGACTAACCATGGCGCAGCACATGGCTCAGCAAAATGCCGAGGGCTCGCGCGATCTGTCCACGCTAGTCGACGCGTCGACCGAGCTACAGCATCTGGTGCAGACCATCTGGCGTCTGCGTCAGCCCGATGGCTGCCCGTGGGACCGTGAGCAGACGCACCGCAGCATTGGCAAGAACATGATCGAGGAGGCCTACGAGGCGCTCGACTGCATCGAGGCGGACGACGCGGTTCACCTACGCGAGGAGCTGGGCGACGTGCTCATGCAGGTCGTGCTGCATGCGCAGATTGCTGCTGACGCTGGCGAGTTTACACTGGCCGACGTGGCGCGTGATATCGATGCCAAGCTCATCCGCCGTCATCCGCACGTGTTTGGCGATGTAGATGCCGACAGTTCCGACGAGGTACTCAAGATTTGGGACGAGGTCAAGCTTGCCGAGAGGGCTGCCAAGGACAAGGCCGTGGCGGCGGGCGAGGCCGCGCCCGAGGGTCTGCTCGATGGCGTGCCCACGCATCTGCCGGCGCTGATGCAGGCCCAGAAGGTGTCGCGCAAGGCAGCGGCCGTGGGCTTTGAGTGGGAGACGGTCCAGGACGTGTGGGACGAGGTCGCCGAGGAGCGTGCCGAGTTTGAGGCCGAGGCCCCTGGCTCGCCCGAGCGCGAAATGGAGTTTGGCGATCTGCTCTTTGCCCTGGTCAACGTCGCGCGCAAGGAGGGTATCGACGCCGAGAGCGCCCTGCGCGCGAGCACGGCCAAGTTTCGCCGTCGCTGGGCTGCGATGGAGCAGATGGCGGCCGATGCCCACGTGGATCTGGCCGAGCTCTCGACCCACGGCCTCAACGACCTGTGGGATGCCGCAAAGGCGGAGGAGTAAGACTGCGGGAACGACGGGCTGACGCGCCTCATCGTTCCCGCTAAATTTTTCGAAAATCAAGTGTATCCCTCGGCTAACTTAGGGCATAATGCAAAAAGTGCGACATGGCTAACTTACGGAGGTGCACCGACGGTGCACGGTCAGCCGGTCGCTTGCATCCACTACGTTTCCAAGTGAGAGGGAGACAACATGAGCGATATTTTGGACGTCTACGGTCGCGAGGTGCTCGACAGCCGCGGCAATCCCACCGTCGAGGTCGAGGTCGTGCTCGAGGACGGCAGCTTCGGCCGCGCGATGGTGCCTTCGGGCGCTTCGACCGGCGCCTTTGAGGCCTGCGAGCTGCGCGATGGCGACAAGGGCCGCTACCTGGGCAAGGGCGTTTCGCAGGCCGTCGAGCACGTCAACAACGAGTGCGCTAACGCCGTCGTGGGCCTCGACGCCTTCGACCAGCGCGCCGTCGATGCCGCGCTGATTGCCGCGGACGGTACCCCCAACAAGACCAAGCTCGGTGCCAACGCCATCCTGGGCGTGTCGCTGGCCGTTGCCCGCGCCGCTGCCGAGTCGGCGGGCCTGTCGCTGTACCAGTACCTGGGTGGCGTCAACGCCCACCTGCTGCCCACACCTATGATGAATATCCTCAACGGCGGCGTGCATGCCGACAACAACGTTGACTTCCAGGAGTTCATGATCATGCCCGTGGGTGCTCCGAGCTTTGCCGAGGGCCTGCGCTGGTGCGCCGAGGTCTACCACACCCTCAAGGGCGTGCTGCACGAGGCCGGCCTGGGCGGCGGCGTGGGCGACGAGGGCGGCTTTGCCCCCAACCTCAAGACCAACGCCGAGCCGTTCGAGTACATCACCAAGGCCGTGGAGAAGGCCGGCTTTAAGCCCGGCGTCGACTTCATGTACGCCATGGACCCGGCCTCGACCGAGTTCTACAACGCCGAGACCGGCATGTACGAGCTCAAGGGCGAGGGCGTGGAGTACACGAGTGCCCAGATGGTTGATTACTGGGAGAAGCTCGTCGACACCTATCCCATCATCTCCATCGAGGACGGTATGGCCGAGGAGGACTGGGACGGCTGGGTCGAGCTCACCCGTCGCATTGGCAACAAGGTGCAGCTGGTGGGCGACGACCTGTTCGTCACCAACACCGAGCGCCTCAAGAAGGGCATCGAGCTGGGTGCCGCCAACGCGATCCTGGTCAAGGTCAACCAGATCGGCACGCTCACCGAGTCGCTCGAGGCCATCGAGACCGCCAAGGAGGCCGGTTACGCCTGCATCGTGAGCCACCGCTCCGGCGAGACCGAGGACTCCACGATCGCCGACCTGGTCGTGGGCGTCAACGCCGGCCAGATCAAGTCGGGCGCCCCGTGCCGTAGCGACCGTATCGCCAAGTACAACCAGCTCATCCGCATCGAGGACGAGCTCGAGGGCAGCGCGCGCTACGCCGGCAAGGCCGCGTTCTACAACATTCGCTAGGCACGCGGAGGTCGCGGGGCGGGGAAGACTCGGATTTGCCTTGCTCCAGCCGGGCGCTGTTGAGCACCATTGGGCGCTGGGCCATATGACTCAGCGCCTTTTTTATGTCGAGCAAAGGCTGGCGAAGGCGGTGCGGGCGCTCGTGCTATAACTAGAATACTTAGCGCAAACAAACCTCAACCGCACAAGGCGCACATGGATCAGATTTACGACAACAGGTACTATTCCGCCGGTTCGCGTGAGCCGTCGCCTCGCCGTGCGCGCACGGTGCAGCTCGGTGGGTCCGCCTACGCCGGCGCCGACCGCTCCATGCAGCGCCCGACAAGTACCTCGCGCCCCAATGCTCAAGTGAATACTTCGACAGATGGACCAGTGCGCCCGGCACGTTCGTCGCATGCTCAGCGCTCGTCGGCTCAAACGCACGATAGGTCGAGCAGGCCTTCGAACCGTTTTTCGGGCTCGGACTTTATGCACTACGCCAACGACAACGCGGTGGTCAAGGCGATCTACGACTTTACCCACGGTCCTCAGCGAGGGCTATTCATCGGCATTGTCGTTGCCCTGGTGCTCGTGAGCCTGTATTTCCCCGTGCGCGATCTGTACGTGGCAAAGCGTTCGAGCGATATCTTGGCCAAGCAGGTCGAGATTCGTCAGCAATACAATGATGAGCTGCAAAAAAGCGTCGACAAACTGCTCTCGGAGGAGGGCATTAAGGATGCGGCGTCCGAGGATCTGGGCCTGGTGATGCCCGGCGAGAAGAGGATTGAAGTGCAGGGCCTGGACGACGATTCGGATTCGTCTTCGAGCAAGAAGTCGTCGAACGCCAAGAAGGCCAGCGAAGTTGCCAAGGAAATCGAAGAAGTCGGTAAGGACGCCCCGTGGTACATCCAGGCGCTCGACATGCTGTTTGGGTTTAACGGTGTCGAGGGCCAGACGGTCGTGTCCAACGGCAAATAGCGCCCGGAGGGGAGCCCGCAATGGCAGATTGCAAACGATATAAGGTGGCGGCGATCGATCTGGGAACGGTGTCGTCGCGACTGGTGCTGGCGCAGGTCGAGGGCGGAGCGATCGTGGAATCGTCCAAGCATACCGAGATTACCGACCTGGGCGAGGGTGTGGACGCGACGGGTCGCTTTTGCGAGGCGGCGGTCGAGCGCGTGCTCGCTGCATGCCGCATGTTTGTGGACGAGGCGCGTGCCTTTGGGGCCGCGTGCATTTGCACCACATGCACGAGCGCCGCGCGCGATGCATCCAATGCCGCACTGCTGCTGGACGGTCTGCGTGAGCTGGGGCTCGAACCGCAGGTGATTCCGGGCGAGGTCGAGGCGCGCCTGACGTTTTTTGGCGTGGCGCACGACTTTGCCGGCGAGCGCATCATTGTTGCCGATTCGGGCGGCGGATCCACGGAGCTCGCGACGGGCGTCTATGCGCCGGAGCGTGGGGTCTTTGCGCTGGAGGGCACGCGTTCGCTGGACATCGGTTGTCGCCGTGTGACGGAGCGATTTTTCTCGGCACTGCCGCCCGCACGCGGCGAGCTTACTGCCGCTGCCGCGTGGGCGGGCGAGCAGTTCGCTGCCTATTTTGAGGGCCTGCCGAGCAATTTTGAGCGCGCCGAACGCTTGGTCGCAGTGGGTGGCACCGTCACCACACTCGTGGCGCTCGTTCATGAGCTGGAACCGTACGATTCGAGCTTTGTGCACCTGCGCGAGCTTTCGCTGGATCAGGTTTCGGCCGCCATCGATCGTATGTCCACGCTGGATGTGAAAGGTATCGCTGCGCTGCCGGGTGTGCAACCAAAGCGCGCGGGCGTGATTCTCGCTGGCGCCGTGGTGATTCGCGAACTCATGCGCGCCGGTGGCTACGATGCGCTCACCGTAAGCGAGAACAGCCTCCTCGCCGGCATGGCCGCTACCATCAACGAGGTTCTCGACGGCGCCATCCCCACCATCGGCTGGACCCCCAGCCTTAGCGCCCTTTAACTATTCCACTGCAACTTAGAGTCCCGCCGGCGTGAAAAAGAAACGAGCCCGCATCCCTTGGGGACACGGGCCCGTAAACAATACGTGGTAGGGGCGGTGGGACGTCTGCGTATTTGCTGCGCAAATCCGCACCGGCTTCGGACGCCTGCTGGCGCCCTCGCCGGCTCGCTGCGGACGCTGCGCGTCCGCTTGACGCTCGCCCCCCTCGCGGGTTCGAGTCCCACCGGCATCTAAAAGAAGTGAGCCCGCATCCCTGGGGGACACGGGCTCGAAAGCTCCATATGGTAGGGGCGGTGGGACTCGAACCCACAATCCTTGCGGCGAGAGATTTTAAGTCTCCTGCGTATGCCAATTCCGCCACGCCCCCGTGAGACTAGAAGTCTAGCACAAGCCGTCCGTTACGCGTTGACGGCCATCGAGTGTTGGCCCGACTTCTCCAGGAACTCCTGGAACTTGGCTTCGTCGCCCTTGTTCTGGTACTGCAGGGCTAGCAGGTACTCCAAGCGGCAGCGCTTGACCGGGTCGTCGCCGACATCCTCGAGCATGCGCTCCAGCTCGGGAATGTCGTTGTGGCGCTTGAGGATCATCGTGTCGTACATCAGCTGACATTCGTGTGCGACTGCCTCGGCCTGACCGCCCTCAAAGCCCTTGATCTCGTGCAGCAGCTCCCTGGACTTTTTGCGGTCCTCCTGGCCAACGTAGTAGTTAAAGGCTTTGATCACCAGGTCGACGCGCTGCATCTTGGGCAGGTTGAGCCCCAGCAGCAGGTCGAACATCTCGCTGGCGCGCTCGTGGTCCTCGCGCAGCAGATAGGAGTTCAGACGCAGGTAGTCGCGGTTGTAGCGCGGGTACAGCATGCTGGTGAGTTTACCGTCGAGCAAACGATCGAACTCGTCCCACTGCTTGGCAGCCATAAGCTGCTGCAGGCGCTTAAACGTGGTGCGTTTTTTGACGCTAAAGAACACCGACACGGCGATGCAGATGATAACGACGGCGGTCCAGAGTGTGCGGGAATCGGGCATATTAGGGTCCTTAGTCGCTCGTAAAACAAGCGGTATGACAACACGTACTAGATGTATTATACGCAGCGCGCAAGCAAACTAGCATAAAAGCTCATCGAGGCTGAGTGCCATCGCTCGCTGCGGTACACTTACCTAAAGTAAACCATGAAGGGAGATATTACCTATGAAGAAGATCGTTTTGGCTTGCGGTGCTGGCGCTGCTACTTCCACGCTCGTTGCCCAGAAGGTCGCCACCATGCTCGACGCCAACGGTTACGCCGACAAGTACGAGATCGTGCAGTGCGCCATCTCCGAGGCCAAGGACGTTTGCGACGAGGGCGCCGACCTGCTGATCGCCACCACCGTTGCCCCCGAGGGCCTCACCTGCCCGTACGTGAGCGGCGTGCCCTTCATGACCGGCATGAACCGCGTCGCTGCCGAGAAGGCCGTCCTCGACGTCATGGCTCAGTAGGCGCTGCCTGTATGAGCGAGCAGAACGCCAATCCGGTCGAGCTCTTTGGCATGCGCGTTGCCCATGTGGGCATTAACGCCACCGACCCGGCAGACGCCCTGGAGATCGCGGAGCTGTTCTCGACGATGATGGGCCTGCCCGTCATCGAGACCCCCGTTTCGTACTTTAACGATTCGCTGGTCGAGATCATGAAGCAGAACGGTCGTGGCGCCAAGGGCCACATTGGCTTTGCCGTCAACGACATCGATGCGGCCGAGAAGTGGTTTGCCGAGCGCGGGCTCGAGGTCAACGAGGAGTCGCGCGTGCTGCTGCCCGATGGCGGCACCAAACTCGTGTACTTTAAGCGCGAGTTCGCCGGCTTCGCCGTGCACCTGTGCCGCGAGTAGCGCACAAGCTGCTATAGCTAGCAAAAAGGGATAGGGCCGTATGGCCTTATC
>CAUCXP010000079.1 GCA_958446785.1 uncultured Collinsella sp.
CGGTACGCAAGCGACGGTTTGAGGGGCAAGGTCGGGTGCTTGGGAAAGCCGCGCTGCTAATCGAGTCCGGAGAACGAGGGGTACGCGCTCTCGCCGTGCTGACTCGCATCCAGGCCCAGCGCCTCGTCGGCCTCGTCCACGCGCAGGCTACCGTGGAACAGCGCCTTGACCACCGCGGCGATCACCAAGTCGAGCATCAGCACAATAACGACCGTCACCACAATGCCCAGAACCTGCGAGACAAGCAGCGACACGTCGCCCGTGTAGAACAGGCCGCCCTTACCGGTCCACGAGAGCTCCGGCACGCAGAACAGGCCCGTGAGCACACCGCCCAAGATGCCGCCGATACCGTGGCAACCGAACGCGTCGAGCGCATCGTCGTAGCCGAACTTGGTCTTAAGATGGCTGATGGCCAGATAGCAGACGGGCGATACGATCAGGCCCATGACCAGCGCCGCCCACGGCTCGACAAAGCCCGCACCCGGCGTAACCACCACAAGGCCCGCAACCAAACCGGTGCTAGCACCCACCAGCGTGGGACGACCGGTGTGCACGCGCTCGACGACAAGCCACGAGACCATGCCCGCCGCGCTGGCCGTCACGGTGTTGAGGATGGCGAGTGCCGCCACGGCGTCGGCCTTAAACTCGCTGCCGCCGTTAAAGCCAAACCAACCAAACCAAAGTAGACCGGCGCCCAGCGCCACAAACGGCACGTTATGCGGACGGTAGCTCACCATGCCAAAGCCGCGACGACGGCCGAGCATTAAGCAGAGAATCAGGCCCGTGAGACCGGACGAAATGTGTACCACGTCGCCGCCGGCAAAGTCGAGCGCGCCGATGATGTCGCCGATAAAGGAACCATCGCCGCCCCAAACCATGTGGGCGAGCGGCGCATAGACCACGAGCAGCCAAATGCCCAGGAAGGCCGTCATGGCACCAAACTTAACGCGGCCTGCCAGACTGCCCGTAACGATAGCGGCGGTGATCATGGCAAACGCCATCTGGAAGGCGATGTTGATGATCTGAGGGTAGACGGCACCATCCGCAGCATTGCCCTCGGCCGCCTGCAGCACCTGGTTGAGCACCGGCAGGCACAGCAACTGGTCAAAGCCGCCAATAAACGGGCTAGAACCGTCGCCACCGTAGGCCAGCGACCAGCCGGCAACAATCCACAGCACACCAACCAGGCCAATGGCGCCAAAGCACATAAGCATGGTGTTGATGACATTTTTGCGCCTGGACAGGCCGCCATAGAAAAACGCCAGACCCGGTGTCATTAAAAACACGAGCATGGTGCAGATGAGCATAAACGTTGTCGATCCCGTATCGTACATTCGCTCCCCCTTGGTCGCATGAACGTTGTCGGCGCTCATGATGCGGCCGAGGGGCAACTGGTGTAGACCAGATACGGCGTTGTTAAACGCTGCGTTGTCGAATGGAAACGGCACCGCAATCTTGGAAACGGCGCGGCAACGGACGCGAAACGAACGGGAAACGTGCGAACGAGAAGGGCGCGCTTGGCTCCGCTCTGGCTAGCGCCGGAACAGCTCGCGGGCTCGGTCGCGGAGGTCGGTAGCTCGAATGACACCCTCGTAACGATTGATGCGCAGACGCGGGAAGGCGTTAAAGAAGCGTAGGTCGCGGCGGCTGAGTGACACGCTCGGTACCGGGCGGCTCATGCGCTTGCCGGCAAGGCGACGACCGAGCGACGGACGCGGCATACTCGGCGCGGCATCGGCCACGCGGCGGGCAGCGAGCGCCAGGCCGCGAGCACCATCCGAGATAAACGTCGGCATCGAAGTCTTCTCGCGCAGGGCATCGAGCGCCGCGTCGCCCAGCTCGGCCAGCCAAGCGTTAACGGCGCGACCGCGGATATGCGTCTGCGCCACCGAGTCAATCGCCGAATCGGGAATACGTTCGAGCATAGAGTCGGAGGCGTCGGCAAGCGACTCATTGATGCGGTCGGCAAGGTCGGCACGCACACGCTCAAGCTGATCGGACAGACGCCGCCAGCTCGCCAACGAGCACACCGCATCGACCATCATCGCGACCGCGACGATAAAGGCGGCCAAGCGCACGATTAGCACCGGCAGATGGCCAAGCAGCCCCAGCAATGCCGGCTCCACTAAACGGCAAATACACAACGCACCCAAGCCAAACGCGCAGGCCCAGTACAGGCAGATGCGTCCGTGCAGGTTAAACGGCAGATGCGAGTAATCCCAAAAGCGCGCGCCTGTTGTTTTTTCCAACAGCACACCAACACTGTATTCGATCACGCTGCATACAAGCGCCGCGGCGACAAACTGGCTCGAGGCATCCGGAATCCCGCGCAGCAAAAGCCAGCATGCAATGCCGCCCGCGCCATAGATGGGGCAGCACGGCCCCAGCAAAAAGCCACTGTTGGCAAATCGTCCGTGGTTGAGCATGGCGCAGACTGTCGACTCCCACACCCAGCCGCAAAAACCGTAGAAGGCAAACGAGAGCACCAGCGCCGAGAGCGGACAGGCGGCAAGCGTCGCGCCGTCAAATGCCATGTCGATCGCGGTTTCCACCGTCTACCCTCTCCTCTTTTCGCTCGATTCGCTGTTCACGCCATCGTCAGCCTCGTCCTTGCGCCGCAGACGGCCGGCGACCGTCTCGCACAGAGCGCACCATTTATCGGCCAGGCACACAATCCATGCCTCGCGACACGTCGGTGGAACCGGTACCAGCGGAAACATATGGCGCACGATGATATTCCGCTCGCGCGGCGTCAGCTCAAAATCTTCCTCGGCACGCGCCAGGGCAAAAAATGGATGCCGAAATCCGTGCAGTCGATGGCTCGGATCGGGGTCGTGCCAATCATAGAGAAAGTAATCGTGCAGCAGGGCCCCGCGCAACAGCGAGGCACGGTCGACCGAAATGCCAGCACGGCCCAAGCACTCGGCAAAGGACAGACTTGCCCGCGCCACCGAGGTCACATGCGTATACACCGTCACGTCGCCATGCTGGATAAACTCGCGCGTCAGGTCCAGACAGCCCGCCTGTGCCAGTTGACGGGCAGCATGGTCTACTTCGCACGCGATTTTCTCGGCACGAGCGACATCGGACATGCTGTCTCCTTCCAGCGACTCCCGGCGACAAGTCGCAGCCTGCACGCAATGAATAAAATCATCATCGAATTTACTAGTATGGCATCGGACAAAACGTTTTGCCCCGCCAGTTGGCGAATTACCGCGCCGCCGTCACATATCAAACGCCAAAATGTGCGAGACTGTCTTGTGCAATTGTGCCGGCCGAGGGAGCGCCGGCGCTCGATTCGCATGGAGTAACCCACAACGATGCTGCTTACGCAAACGACAACGCCCGAGGACGTCAAGGCTCTTAATCGCGCCGAGCTCCCGCAGCTCTGCGACGAGATTCGCCACGCCATCCTCGAAAGCTCCGCCGCCGTCGGCGGGCACGTTGCCCCCAACCTGGGCGTCGTTGAGCTCACGGTTGCGCTTCATCGCGTGTTTAACTCCCCCATCGACAAGATTGTCTTTGATGTTTCGCACCAGACCTACGCCCACAAGGCGCTGACTGGGCGCGCGTACACTTATATCGATCCGGAGCGTTATGGTGAGGCTTCTGGCTTTGCCAATCCCGACGAGTCCGAGCACGACTTGTTTGCCATGGGCCATACCTCCACGT
The DNA here is from genome assembly GCA_958446785.1 of uncultured Collinsella sp. GTDB lineage: Bacteria > Actinomycetota > Coriobacteriia > Coriobacteriales > Coriobacteriaceae > Collinsella. The sequence continues at coordinate 3,673 of CAUCXP010000079.1, forward strand.
CGGTGAGCCTGGGCTGCGGCCTGGCACACGCTCGTGACCTGGCGGGCGATACGTACAACGTCATTACCATCATTGGCGACGGCTCGCTTTCGGGCGGCTTGGCGTTTGAGGGCCTCGACAATGCCGCCGAACTCGACAGCAACTTGATCATCATCGTCAACGATAACGACCAGTCCATCGCCGAAAACCACGGTGGCCTGTATCGCAATCTGGCCGAGCTGCGCGCCAGCAACGGCACCTGTGAGCGCAACGTTTTCCGCGCGATGGGGCTCGACTACCGCTATCTGGACACCGGCAACGATGTGTTGGCCCTGGTCGACACGCTGCAGGAGCTGCGCGATATCGATCATCCCATCGTGCTGCACGTCTCCACCGCAAAGGGCAAGGGCTTTGAGCCAGCCCAGAGCGACCCCGAGCGCTGGCATCATGTGGGTCCGTTTGACATGGCGACTGGGCGCAAGCTCTGCCCGGGCCATCCGAGCGAGCCTGCGCCGCGCACCTATGCCGACATTACGGGCGAGGCGCTCAGCGCCGCCATCGAGCGCGATCCGCAGGTTGTGGGCATCACGGCTGCCACGCCCTACATCATGGGCTTTACACCCGAGCTTCGCGCCGCGGCAGGCAAGCACTTTGTCGACGTGGGCATTGCCGAGGAACACGCCGTGACCTTTGCCACCGCGCTTGCGCGCTCGGGCGCCAAGCCAGTCTTTGGTGTGTACGGCACGTTTTTGCAGCGCGCCTACGACGAGCTGTGGCACGACCTGTGCCTCAACGACGCCCCCGCAACCATCCTGGTATTTGGCGCGTCGATCTTTGGCACCACGTCCGAGACGCACCTCTCGTTCTTTGATATTTCCATGCTGGGCGGACTTCCCAACATGCACTACCTTGCACCTGCCTGCATGGAGGAATATCTGTCCATGCTGAGCTGGTCGCTCGACCACCGCGAGCATCCCGTAGCGATCCGTGTGCCGGGCATTGGCCTGGTAAGCCGCCCCGACTTGGCGCCTGCCGAGGGCGACGATTACGGCGTCGCGCGCTACAATGTCGTGCGCCAGGGCCGCGACGTTGCCGTGCTCGCGCTTGGCGATTTCTTTGAGCTGGGCGAGCGCGTGGCAAACCGTCTGACTGCCGAGTACGGCATCGAGGCCACGCTCGTCAACCCGCGCTTTGCAACCGAGCTCGACCGCGAGTTCCTCGACAGCCTTGCCGCCGAGCATCGCGTTGTCGTCACCCTCGAGGACGGTATCTTGGACGGCGGCTGGGGCGAGCGCGTGGCATGTTATCTGGCATGCACGCCGTTGCGCACACGCACCTTCGGCATCGCCAAGGGCTTCCCCGACCGCTACGACCCCAACGAGCTGCTCGCTCAGAACGGCATGACGGCCGAGAACATGGCCGCCGAAGCCGTAAGGCTACTTAACGAGTAAAAAACCTCCGCAAGGGAAGCACCCCTGCGGAGGTTTTTATTTTCGCGGCGCGATTATCTCAATCTGTAACATCTATGGCCCGAATTCCCGTCTAACTGTTACAGATCTAGACAAACCGTCTTTGCCCCTGACCTTTGTCTCAATCTGTAACAGATAGAGACCTTTTGGCCGTCTAACTGTTACAGATCGAGACAAAACAGCAAGGCATGCCGCTGCATCGGCCAGAACCGCCACAAAGGTGCCTGTCCCTTTATGGTAGGTAGAATAACCCATAAGGTAAGTATGTTTCTGAGTTATTTCGTGTTGACCCATTTGAGCGGGATAGGGTATAACTCTACTCAACCGCTAGGGATTTTATTGAGAAAGGTGTTCTACCATGAGCAAGAACCTCTCCCAGCAGGTCGTTCTCGACCGCCGCGGCTTCGTTGCCGCCACCTTCGCAACCGTCGCCGGCCTTGGTCTTGCCGGCTGCTCCGACACCAGCGCCGAGGCCGACAAGGGTTCCGCCGCCGGCTCTTCCAAGAGCTCCAATGATACCGAGGCTTCCACCACACTCGACGCCAAGGCATTCGACAAGCTCGTCAACGACGGCCCCAAGGCCGATGACGACGCCATCGCCGCCAGCACCTGGGCTACGGCCGTCAAGGATGCCGGCGTCTTTACGATCGGTGGCGTCCAGACCTCCACGCTCTTCTCCCTCCTCAACGAGAAGGACGGTCAGACCCGTGGCTTCGATGCCGGCATCGCGCAGCTCCTGTCCAACTACATTCTGGGCGAGAACAAGATCGAGATCACCCAGGTGACCTCGGACACGCGCGAGTCCGTCCTACAGAACGGCCAGGTCGACGCCGTCTTTGCCACCTACACCATCACCGACGAGCGCAAGAAGCTTGTCTCCTTTGCCGGTCCCTACTATTACACCCAGCAGGCTATCCTGGTGCTCGCCGATAACGAGGACATCAAGAGCGTCGACGACCTGGCCGACAAGAACGTCGCCGTCCAGTCCGGCTCCAACGGCCCCGCCATCCTGGAGGAGTTTGCCCCCAAGGCCAGCCAGCAGGAGTTCAAGACCGACGAGGAGGCACGTCAGGCACTCCAGCAGGGCCGCGTCGATGCCTACGTCATCGACAACAACATGCAGCAGAGCGCCCTGGTCCGCGAGCCCGGTAAGTACAAGATTGCCGGTAAGCCCTTCGGCAGCAAGGAGCCCTACGGCATCGGCCTGCCGCTCGATTCCGACGGCGTCGCCTTTGTCAACGACTTCCTTAAGAAGATCGAGGACGATGGCACCTGGACCGAACTGTGGCAGATCTGCATTGGCGACCGTACGGGCGACACCAATGTTCCCGAGCTACCCGAGATCGGCGCCTAGGCAATACGCCTAGTAACGGCCGCTACGAAACCATATGGAAACGCATGATGCGCTTTATTGCGCTAAACTGTTTCCTCACTGAGTTGTCGGGGCTTCCGTACACACGGGAGCCCCCTTTCCTTATCGGCGGGAGGTCCGCATGAGTCTCTCCGAGCTCTGGTCGCTCTATGGCCAGAACTACATTGACGCGCTGCTAGCAACCTGGGGCATGACGCTTGAGTCGTTTGCCATCGCCATGGTGCTGGCCGTCGCCGTCACCGTGATGCGCGTGTCGCCGCTCAAGCCGCTGCGCGTCTTTGGCGACCTGTATGTCCAGGTCTTCCGTAACATCCCCGGCATCGCGCTGCTCATTATCGTCGTCTACGCGCTGCCGCCGCTCAAGGTCGTCCTGCCCTACCGCACCTGCGTCATCGTCGCCACAGTGCTCTTGGGTTCTGCCTTTGGCTCCGAGAACTTTATGAGCGGCATCAACACCGTCGGTGTCGGCCAGGTGGAAGCCGCCCGCTCGCTGGGCATGAGCTTCAGCCGTATCCTCGCCAAGATCGT
>CAUCXP010000080.1 GCA_958446785.1 uncultured Collinsella sp.
GCAGGCGCGCTCGTTCATCCAGCTGCCAAAGACGGCCTGGATAGCAAGGCGCAGCTGGAGCTCCGGATCGTGCGGGAAGACGGGCTTGCCGTCGGCGACCTCGAGCTCGGGATACAGGGCGGCCTCGACGTTGTCGGAGAAGATGCCCTTGAACGTCTCGACGAGCTCCTGCAGATCCTCGGCCGAAAGCTCGGAGTCGACGCGAACACCGGCGACCAGGCGGGCCTGGGTCAGGGCGTTCTCGAACAGATCGGCATCGACGCCCATGACGACGTTGGAGAACATCTGGATAAAGCGACGGTAGCTATCCCAGGCAAAACGCGGGTTTTGCGTCTGGGCGATAAGGCCCTGGACAGAGTCGTCGTTAAGGCCCAAGTTGAGGACCGTGTCCATCATACCGGGCATGGAGAACGGAGCGCCCGAACGAACCGACACGAGCAGCGGGTCGGAAGCATCGCCGAGCTTCTTGCCGCAACGGGCCTCAAGATCTGCCTCGGCGGCAACGATCTCATCGAGTGCGCCTTCGGGCCAGACGTTGCCGGCACCGGAGTACTCGACGCAAGTCTGGCAGGTAATGGTAAAGCCACCGGGAACCGGCAGGCCGATGCGGCTCATCTCGGCAAGGTTTGCGCCCTTGCCGCCAAGCACGAAGTTCATGGACTTGTCGCCCTCAGTGACACAGGTGCCCTGGGCGTCGGTTCCAAAACGGTAAACCCTCTTGCAATCGCTCACGATACTTCCCCTTCCATGCGCTTACGCGCACGACCGTGGTAACGAATCGACCCGCCGGATGCGGGCCGTGAGGGAACTATACGGCCGGATTTGAACGGGCTTGAGCAGAGGATACGCGGTTTGGTAAACGTGCTAAAACTGGCGGTAAACGGTAGGTAAAGTTGGTTACCTTATGAAGATACCACTACAATAAAAAAGCAGGTCAGATGCGATGTTTTTGCTAAATCGCTTTATCAAAATGCTACTACTATTAGCTGCGGCGGGTGGCTCGGCGGGCGCGAGCTTCTTGGATTTCCTCCAAGTGGCTAATGATCTCGGCAGCGCTTTCCTCGATGGCCTTGCCGTCGGTACGCACCACAAAGCAGCCTAGACGCTTCATGAGGGCACGAGCTTCCTCGAGCTCGCTGCGCACGCTCTCGGGCTCGGCATAGGAGCCGGCAACGGCACGGGCGTAGTCATCGCCCAAGCGGCTATCGCGAATCTCAGAAATCACATCGACGGTCGAAATCAGACCGAAGAGACGCATCGGATCGACCTCGTAAATCGACTTGGGCGGCTCCATGCCATGGGCCAAAGGAACATTGGCAACCTTGTAGCCCTGATAGGCCAAATACATCGACAGCGGCGTCTTGGACGTACGCGATACGCCCAGCAGCACGATATCGGCACCCGACAGATCGTCGCAACCGCGCCCGTCATCGTGCTCAACGAAATACTCCATGGCCTCGATGCGATGGAAATAGCGGTCGTCGGTCTTGTGAATCACGCCCGCCACGCCCTTGGGCGGCACACCGATGAGCGACGACAGCACGGCGAGCGTCGGACCGATCAGGTCGACCGAGCGAATGTGCAGCATGCCCAAGTAGTCGAGCACACGAGCACGAAGGGCCGGATCGACGATGGTGTGGAACACTGCGATATCGCGATGGTCGGCGGCCCCACAAATGACTTGACCTGCTCCACGGAGGTCACCTTGGGCAGGCGCAAAACGTGAAAAGCCCCTTCATCAAATTGCCCGGACGCCGCAAGCACCACCTCACAAGCGGTATCACCGAGCGAGTCGGAGATAACGATAACGGTGGGACGAGCGGTGACCGGGCAATCCATGCGGGGCTCCTTTTGCGCTTACGCGCAGGCTAGCTTACTTTTTGCGGGCAAGCTCACCAATGTTGGCGATGCCGGAGAAAACGGCCTCGAAGCGGTTGAGCAGCTTAAGGCGATTATCGCGGAGCTGCTCGTCCTTGTCCATGACCATAACCTCGTCGAAGAAACGGTCGATGGGCGCGCGCAGGGCGGCAAGGGCGGCAAATGCTGCCGGGTAGTCCTCGGCAGCGAGGGCGGCATCGACAGCAGTCTGAGCAGCCTCGGAGGCGTCGGCAAGCGCGAGCTCGGCCTCACCCATCAGGCTGCGGTCATACTCCGCACCCAGCTCGGGCTTGGAGATGTGCGCGGCGCGGGCATAGGCGGTAGCCAGGTTGTCGAAGGTCTCGGCATCGTTCTTGCGGGCCTCGTCGAGCGCGGCGCAGCGGGCGAAGAAGACGGACGGGGCGATAATGTGCACCGCGGAGACGGCGGCTACGGTATCGGCAGGAATCTTCTCGTCGCGGGCCATGCTCACCAAGCGGCCATGGAAGAAGTCACGGACCTGCTGGGCGACCTCGGCGGCATTGAACTCAATGCCCTGCTCGCCATAGAGCTCGAGAGCGAAGTCGATGAGCGACGTGGGGTCGATCGGCAGACGGTCGCGCAGGATGTTGATGATGCCGATAGCGGCACGACGCAGCGCGTAGGGGTCGGAGGAGCCGGTCGGGGGCTCGCCAATGGCAAAGATACCGGCGATGGTATCGAGCTTGTCGGCGCAGGCGACGATGCAGCCAGCGGTGCCCTCGGGCAGCTCGTCACCGGCAAAGCGGGGACGATAATGATCACGAATGGCGTGGGAGACCTCGTCGTTCTCCCCCATCGCGCAGGCGTAGTAACCGCCCATCACGCCCTGCTGGCTCGTGAACTCGACAACGGCGTTGGACACCAGGTCAGCCTTGCACAGGTGCGCGGCGCGAGCGGCGTCGGCGGCAAGATGGGCACCCAGGTGAGCCTCACGGGCGATAGCGAGCGCGAGCTGCTCGATGCGCTCGGACTTGGCGAGCACGCTACCGAGCTTCTCCTGGAAGGCAACCTTGGCCAGACGCTCACGGAACTCGTCGAGGGAGATCTTCAGGTCCTCCTCGTAGAAGAACTTTGCGTCGTCCAGACGGGCGCGAACGACGCGCTCGTTGCCGTCGATCACGCGCTCGGCGTTCTCGGGCTTGCTGTTGGAGACGACCACGAACTCACGCGTGAGCTTGCCCTCGCCGTCATAGATCGGGAAGTAGCGCTGGTTGGTGAGCATGGACTCGCAGATGATCTCGTGCGGGACCTTGAGGAACTCCTCATCGAAAGTACCGACGAGCACCGTCGGCCACTCGCAGAGGTTAATGACCTCCTCAAAGACCTTCTTGGGCGTATCGACATGGCAGCCGGGACGAGCAGCCTCGACCTCGGCGATACCGGCGAGGATGGCCTCACGGCGACGCTCGGCAGAAAGCACGCCGGCGTCCTCGAGCACCTGCTCGTAGACGGCGGGGCTGGCAACCACATGGTCACCAGGGCCAAGTACGCGATGACCACGCGTGGTGTTGCCACTCGTCACGTCGGCAAACGACACGGGAACAACATCCTCGCCCAAAAGGCAGCAGATCCAACGGACCGGACGCACGAACGTGGCGTGCTCGTGACCCCAGCGCTGGCTGCGGTAGTTGGGCCACTGCAGGCCGGCGATGGTCTTCTCGCACAGAGCCGTCAGGATCGGCGTAGCCGGAGCGGAGGGAATGTTCTTCTCGGCGAACACGTACTCGCGGCCGTCGGTGTCCTCGCGACGGACCAGGTCCTCGGCAGCCACACCGCACTTGCGGGCAAAGCCCTGGGCGGCCTTGGTGGCGTTACCGTCGGCATCAAAGGCAATGTTTGCCGCGGGGCCGCGCTTGACCTCATGGACCTCATCGGTCGCAGTGGCGACGTTGGCCACGAGCGCAGCCAGTCGACGCGGGCTCGAGATCACGCGGACCTCGCCATGGGCCAGACCGGCCTCGTCGAGACCCTTGGCGATCATGGTGCCGAGCTGCTTGACGGCATTGTTCAGCGGTGCGGAGGGCATTTCCTCCGTACCGATTTCAAACAGGAAATCCTTAGCGTCTGCCATGGCTTACGCCACCTCGCCTTCCTGGTCGGCATTCTCGTTGACTCCGGCGACCTCGGCCATATAGGCCTCGCAGCACGCCTTGGCGACGGCGCGGACGCGCAGGATGTAGTTGGCACGCTCGACCGCGGACAGAGCGCCGCGGGCATCGAGCAGGTTGAAGGCATGGCTGCACTTCATGACGCAGTCGTATGCGGGCAGCGGCAGCTTGCGCTCAAGGCAGGAGTGGCACTCGGCCTCGTAGTCGTCAAACTTCTGACGCATCATCTCGACGTTGGCGACCTCAAAGTTGTAGGCGCTAAACTCGCGCTCGTTCTCCAGGAACACGTCGCCATAGGTCATCGGCGTGCCATCGGGCAGATAGCTCCATACCAGGTCGTAGACGGAGTTGACACCCTGGGCGTACATGGCGATACGCTCCAGACCATAGGTGATCTCGACGGGCACGGGGTCGACCTCGATACCGCCCACCTGCTGGAAGTACGTAAACTGCGTGACTTCCATGCCGTTGAGCCAGACCTCCCAGCCAAGGCCCCAGGCGCCCAGGGTCGGGCTCTCCCAGTCATCCTCGACAAAACGGACGTCATGGTCGTTGGGGTCCAGGCCGATAGCGGCAAGAGACCCCAGGTAAAGCTCCTGGGCGTTGGCCGGCGACGGCTTGATGAGCACCTGGAACTGATAGTAGTGCTGCATGCGGTTGGGGTTCTCGCCGTAGCGGCCGTCGGCAGGACGGCGGCAAGGCTGAGCGTAGCAGGTGCGCCACTCGGCGGGACCGAGCGAGCGCAGCGTGGTCGCGGTGTGGAAGGTACCGGCACCGACCTCGGAGTCATAGGGCTGCATAATGACGCAGCCCTGCTCGCCCCAGTACTGCTGGAGGCGCAGGATGATGTCTTGGAAGGAAAGCGATGAAGCGTTCATGCCTCTAATATCCCCTCGTCGAAACGATTACACGGTTAGGTACTGTACTATAGCGGTTTTTAGTCGATAGCGCCGATGCGGTTGAGCGGCCAGTAGCGCACAAGCGCCACGGCGATCAAATCAGAGCGATCGACGGGACCAAAGTAGCGTGAGTCGGCAGAGTTTTCGCGGTTATCGCCCATCACCCACACGCACCCGTCGGGAACGGTGTAGGGATAGCTTACCTGAGCGCCGGGAGCCTGGACCGAAAGCGGCCAGCTCATGCCGGTCGTGTAGTCCTCGTCGAGTGCTTGGCCGTCAACGACCACCTTGCCGTCCTGAAGGTCGACTGTCTGGCCGGCCGTGGCAATAACACGCTTGACGAGAACATCGTGCTCGGAGGTGCCATCGGGGTTATGGAACACCACGATATCGCCTTGGCTGACGGGCTGGCCGAGCTCAAGGCTCACCTTTTGCGCCAGGATCTGGTCGCCGATCTCGATCGTGGACTCCATGGAGCCGGTAGGCACCACAAAGGGTTCGACCACAAACGAGCGAATCAAGAAGGTGGCGACAAGTGCGATCGCGACGACCGCGATCCACTCAAACGCACCCTTTAGCACGGAATGCTGCGATGGAACCATTCTCACTCCTCGCTCTGCGAATACGATGCGTCCAGGATCTCCTGCGCGTATGCGCGTTCCTCGGGCGTAAGCCGCGCCGTCTCGATCAGGTCGGGACGCCAGCGGCAGGTGCGCTCGATAGCGTTCTTGCGGCGCCAAGCGTCAACTTTGGCGTGATCGCCACTCACGAGCACAGGAGGCACGCCCTCGCCGTTGAACTCGGCGGGACGGGTGTACTGCGCGTACTCGAGCAGGCCACCGTCCTCGGCAGTCGAGAACGACTCATCGACGTTGCTCATCTCGTCACCAAGGGCGCCGGGAATCAGACGCACGACGGCGTCGGCAACGACCATAGCGGGAAGCTCGCCACCCGTAAGCACGTAGTCGCCGATCGACAGGCGCTCGTCGGCATACGCATACGCACGCTCGTCGACGCCCTCATAGCGACTGCACACAAACAACAGGCGCTCGCTTTTGAGCAGACGCTCGGCCACATGCTGCGTAAAGGGCTCGCCGCAGGGCGTAAAGAACACCACGGTGGGCTTGGGACCCTCGGAGCTAATAGCCTCGATGGCCTCGGCGATGGGCTCGACCTTCATGAGCATGCCCTGCCCGCCGCCGTACGGCTCGTCATCAACGGTACGATGGCGGTCGTGCGTCCAGTCGCGCAGGTTATAGGCCTTAAAATCAAAAAGGCCGGCCTTGCGGGCGCGGCCCAAGATCGATGTGGACATGACGGGCTCAAACATCTCGGGAAAGACCGAAAGGGTCTCGATTAGCATGTTGACCTCCCTACTTGTCCATATCGATCAAACCGTCCATAACGTGGACGGAAATTGTCCCCCGATCGGGAAGATCGAGCACAACCTGCTCGATCACGGGAATCAGCACCTCGCCGTACCGATCGCCCTCGACAACCCAAACATCGTTGGCGGGCGTCGACATAATCTCGACGATCGTGCCGAGCGAACCGAAACGCTCGTCGACCACCTCGCGACCCATCAGGTCGGTATAGGCGACGTCGAGCGAATCGAGCTCAAAGTCGTCACGATTTGCCAGCACGTAGCATCCGGTGATGCCCTCGGCGGCCGTCAAGTCGTCAATGCCTTCAAACGAGACCAGATCGCCATCGCCCGTATCGGTGACGGATGTGACCGTGCAAAAACGGTCGCGCTTAAGCGCCGGCGGCGTCAAGGCGACGCGCATACCCGGCGTCAATACAGAAGGAAGCCCCCGCAGCGGCTGCGCGAGGACCTCCCCCTTCCTTCCGTGCGGCTTGACCACACGGGCGATGTTTTTGTACTGGGACCTCAAGGTCCTAGCCCAGAACCTCTACCTCGACTGCAGTGTCGAGGCGAGCGGCCAGTGCACGGGCGAGCGTGCGAATGGCCTTGATGGTACGGC
>CAUCXP010000081.1 GCA_958446785.1 uncultured Collinsella sp.
CCAGGTTATATCCCTCAACTTTGAAGACCTGGAGTTCGAGTCGCTTACGTCGTATAGAGCACTCTACGACTACATTTCCGCCAGACTCGTCCCCGATAAGATGAACTACGTTTTTCTGGACGAGATACAGCACGTCGAGCATTTCGAAAAAGCCGTCGACAGTCTTTTTATCAAGGACAATGTCGACCTCTACATAACCGGTTCCAACGCTTATCTGCTCTCGAGCGAGCTGGCAACTTTGCTCTCCGGCCGCTACGTAGAGCTCAAGATGCTGCCCCTATCCTTTAAAGAGTTTTGCTCGGCAAAAACCAATGACGGAAAGGCTCCCGCGCAGTTGTTTGACGAGTACATCACCCGGGGCTCTTTTCCCTTTATCGCCGAGACGGGTATTCAGGGACCCCAGGCGCGCGATTATCTTATGAGCCTCTACGATACCATCGTCATACGCGACGTTATCGAACGCCTGAAGGTCTCGGACGTCCCGACCCTGCGCGATATCACCAAGTTCCTACTCCATAGCATTGGAAACCGGATCTCGATTAAAAAAATCTCCGACACGCTCTCGTCCAACGGCAACAAAACCGACCAGAAAACCGTAGCCAAATACCTCAAAGGCTTAACAGACAGCCTTGTGCTGTACTTTGCTCCGCGCTATAACGTGCGCGGTCGGCAGCTTCTTTCAACAAACGGCAAATACTACGCCGTTGACCTTGGACTTAGAGGTGCTCTCGTCAAAACCCAAAGCAGCGATATCGGTCATATCCTCGAAAATGTTGTTTATCTCGAGCTCCTACGCCGTGGATACGACGTCTACGTGGGCGATATCGACGGCGGGGAAATCGATTTTGTTGCCCTAAAGTCAGACGAGACAGCCTATTTTCAGGTTTCAGCCACAACGCTCGACGAAACTACCCTCAATCGAGAGTTGGCCCCCTTTAAGAAAGTCCGAGACAACTACCCCAAGACGCTTCTTACGCTCGACACGCTGTTTGCGGACGCGAACTACGAAGGAGTCCGCAAGCGCAACGTGATCGACTGGCTCCTGGAGTAACTCATAGCGCCCAAAGCCCTCCGCCGACCCCTTGCCAAGGCTGCACCCTCGATCGTTTAAAGCAAAAAAGCCCCTTTTATTCCACCCTAGCCACCCTCCGGGTCCCTTCCGGGAGGGGCCCATCCAAATAAAACGACCTTATCCTTCGATACTCGCCTTAAGTCGCTGAACATGCATCAGCAGGTAGAGCGTCTCGTTCTCGCTGCATTCCCAGCCGTGCTCGGAAATAAAGTAGGCGAGAATATCTGCCGTACAGGCATACGACTCCGGATACGTCTCCTTCATAACGGGAAGCATCGTTCCAAAGCCGGCATCCGCGTCCTCCCCCAGCTTGATACGGTCGAGCAAAAATCTCACATGCATCGCAAAGCGCGCATAGGTAAAAGACGAGGTATCGAGAGCTCCGATGTGCCGCACCACGATCTCTGTCAGGTCCTCAAGCACGCGCGTCGCCTCGATCGTAGCCTCCATGTTGCTCTGCTCGGACTCGCCGTCGATCAGGTGCAGAGCAATGTTGGTGACCTCGGCCTCGGGAAGCGCAACCCCCAGGCGGCTCTTTGCGAGCGTGAGCGCACGGCGGGCGACGGCGACCTCGCGCGGATACAGACGCATCACGTCAAACGAAAGCGGCGTCTCGATCACCACGCCCTGGCTCACGCGCTGGCAGGCAAAATTGATATGGTCGGCGAGCGTCACGGGCGCGTTGGGGTTGAACTCCGTGTCGAGCTTGGCGCTCGCGTAATCGACGATATCGGCCGCAAGCAGCAGCACATCGGACGGAATATCCTTGAGCGCGGCAACCGACGCCCCGCCCACGCCGTAGAACGTGCGCTCGACGATCGAAAGGTCCTTAAGCTCATAAGGGGGCCTGCGGTAGGCGATGCCCTTGCCAAAGACAACAAGGTCCTGCCCGTCGTCATCGCGGGCAAGCGCGCAGTTGTTGTTGATCTTCTTGAGGATCCACATCGCCTATCCTTCCTTTCTGACCCACTGTACAACCTAGCACATGTGCTAGATGGATGCCGCCGCAGAGTAGCCTTCAAACACGGCATCCTTGATGACGCGCGCCCGGCGGCAGTCACCCACAAGATACGTTTGGGGCACCACGCCCGCAAGGCCCTCGGCAAGCGCGGTGCGCGGCCGCACGCCCGCAGCGATCACCACGTTGTCGCAGGCGAGCACGCACTCGGCCCCATCGGGCCCGCTCACGCACACGCCCTCATCGCCGATCGAGGTGCAAGAAGTGTTGAGCAGCACCTCGATGGCCTTGCCCTGCCTGTCAAACATCTGGCGGAGCGCAATCCTAAAGAGTGAGTTGCCCTGCGCCGCGAGCGCAGACCCCATCTCGACCACCTTGACCTCGTGCCCTTGCTCGGCAAGCTCGAGCGCCAGCTCGGCACCGATCGTGCCGCCGCCGACGACCACCACGCGCGAGCCGAGGTCCTCCACATGCTCGATAGCCTGGGCAAACCCCATAACGACGGGCGCATCGACACCCGGAACGGAAGGCACAAACGACTCGGCGCCCACGGCGACGATGAGCGCATCGGGCGCCATCTCCTCCACAAAGACACGGTCCACCTCGCACCCAAAGCGCACGTCAAGCTCACCCGCGCGCTCGAGCCCGGCAATCTTGTGCTCGAGATAGTGCAAGTAGCGAGCGATATCCTCCTTGTGGGATTCCTGGGCGATAAGCCTCACATTGCCGCCCACGCGATCGGCGCGCTCCGCGAGCACCACCTTGTGACCGCGCGCGCAGGCTGTGATCGCCGCCATGCAGCCGGCAGGGCCGGCACCCACCACGAGTACGCGCTCCGAAACCTCCGCGGGCTCCACCGTGCGCGGAACAAAATCCTCGTTGGCAAAGCGCGGGTTCACGCTGCAGCCCACGTTCCAGCGGTCCGTCGAAATGTGGTAGCACTGCAGACAGCGCAGGCACGGCACGATATCCTCGGCACGGTCGTCGCGTGCCTTGGCGGGCCACAGGGGGTCGGCGGCCAGGGCGCGCGCGAGCGCCACCATGTCGCAGGCGCCCTCGGCGATGGCGCGCTCCGCCTCCTCGGGCGTCTCGACGGAGCCCACGAGCGTCACGGGGACATCGACTGCCGCCTTGACGGCACGGGCGAGCTCCAGGTTGAGCAGATGCGGGTCGAGGTTAGTTGCCGAAGTGTGCACGTTGGCCTCGTGCTCGATATCGAGCCCGCAGGAGACCTGAATGCTTGTCACGTAGCGCTGGGCCTCGCGGCAAAACGCGATGACGTCGTCAAGCTCTATGCCGCCCGGCATCCACTCGTCAGCCGAGATGCGCATCTCCATGGCGAAGCGCGGCCCCACGGCCTCGCGGCAGGCGCTCAGCACCTGCAAGGGAAAGCGCATGCGATTTTCGATGGAGCCGCCGTACCCATCCGTGCGGTGGTTGAACAGCGGGCTTAAAAACTGCCCCATGAGCCAGCCGTGCCCAAAGTGCAAAAACACCATGTCAAAGCCCGCGCGGCGCGCATCAACGCACGCCTGCACCCAACATGCGGCCGTATGCTCCATCATGGCGGGCGTCATGGCGCGCACCTCGATGCCATCGGCGCGCACAAAGCCGTCTGGTCCCATGGCGTAGTCCACGGTGCGCGCATACTGACCCGCATGCGCAAGCTCGATACTTGCCGCCGCACCACCCGCGCGCGCCATGCGGGCGCGGGCCACCGTGGACTCGCGCTCGTACTTGGAGAATGCATACGGCTCATCGGCGCTCATCCACGACGAGCGCCCGGGCTCCACAATGGTGTGCCCGCAGATCACGACACCGGCGCCACCGCGGCAGCGATCCTCGTAATGCTCGCTCATGGGGTTTGCGACGATACGGTTCTGCACAAGCGTGTCGCCCAGCTTAATGGGAGAAAACAGATGTGGGTAGCTCATCTAGCAGCCCCCTTTCTCTTCAGAAACGACCATGACGGTACGCGTGCCCTCTGTCTTTGACGAGAGGACCTCCGAGCCCCAGGGGGACTCGATGGCCGTCTCGACGCCCTCGGGCACCTCGACGGCAACCGTGACCGCGCCGTCCGCGCGCTTCCACTCCACGCGTGCCGCGCCCTTGCAGGTCTTCCACGTACAGGCAAAACTGTCCGTGGCGTGCGAAAGGTAGGGCTTGACCGTGAGCTTGTCGCAGCCCTGCGCGTCGCGCGCAACTAAAAGGCCACCCAGACCCTCGTAGAACCACTGGTCGTAGCTCGAGAACATGGCATGGTCGCACGAGGCCAAAGGATCGTCGAACATCTCGATAAGCGCCCCGTTGCCGTCGGCGAGCATTCCGAGTAGGCTCGGGTTCTCCTCGCGCAGCAGCCAGCGCTCAAGAAGCTCGCTGTAGCCATACTCCGCAAGCAGCCTAAAGGCAAACGAGGTACCGAAGATGCCCGTGGTGAGCACGCCACCTTCGGCCTTGATCGCACGCACCAGTGCGCCCACCAGCTCCGACTGGTCGCCCAGGCCGAGCTCCGCGGCAAACGCCCAAGACGTCTGGGTCCCGTCGCCAAACGATCCGTTCTCGTGCTTAAAGCGATCGATGATCCGGGGCCGCAGCTCTGCGGCGGCCGCAGCAAAGCGCTCGACATCGCAGCCTAAGCGCTCCCCCGCCTCGCACACAAGGCCGAGCGCCCAAAGGATTGCGCACCAGCCCACAAACTCCTTGTCGGGGCTGCCGCTCGAGAAGCCCTGCGCAATCAGGCTGCCGTGGTCGCCCAGGCAGTGCGGAGCGAGCTCTGCCGCATCAAAGCCGAGCAGGTAGTCGCCAAAGCGCTCGATGCCCGCCCACTCCCGCTCGAGCAGGTCGCGTCGCCCGCAGACACGATCTGCAACAAGCGCCAGATACGGGTAGGCGATCTGCCATATAAGCGGCCCCTCGCCATAGGCGGGCCCGTTGGAGCCGATACCCATGAACGGCGCCGTCTCGGGAAGGCCGCCTCGCTCCGTCTGATCGCGTGCAAAATCCGCAAGCGTCTTGTCGATGAGGCCCGCGACGTTAAACGAGAACGTCTGGGACGCGGCGAGGGCCACCATATCGCCGCCGTAGCCAAAGCGCTCGCGCGCGCAGTCCTCAAACAGGCCGTGGTTGTTGTTGAGCTTGGTGCGGATCGCAGCCTCGTGCAGCCGCTCAAAGCGCTCGCAGCCCAGCTCAAGCTTACCCACCTGCGCAAGGTCCGTATGCACATAGGTCGCCACCGCCTCGACGATGTCGGCAGCAGACGCGCCCGTCACGCTCACGTATCGGAACGAATGCCAGCAGAAGCGGTTCTCAAACTCGTTGACGCCCTCGTGGCAGAGCACCGAGTCGTGCTGCTCGGCCGGCTCGGGAGCGTCGGGACCGCCGGGACACACGCCGCGCGGAGTCTCCATGCCGGCATAGCCCGCAACCGCCGTCCCTGTATAAGGGCCGCCATCGCGCCAGGTCTCGGAATAGAGAAGCTCGATGCGCGCACCCGCGTGAGCCGCCACGCGCATACGCAAAAATCCGGCGACGACCTCGCCAAAGTCGACAACCGTCGCCCCCTCGTGCTCAAAGATCCGCACGGGCGCAATGCTTCCCGCGCGCACGCACGGGGCGACCGGCGTGAGCTCGACCGAGCGAGTATCGTCATATACCGTCACAGGGCACGGGCCTGCCGCGGGAGCACCCCCGCGCAGGTCAAACACCTCGCCCAGATACACGTTATTGAACAGGAGGTCGCCCTCGCGCACACTCCACGAGGCATCGGTGGCAACGAGCACCTTGCCCTCGCCGTCGACGAGCCGTGCGGCCACGCGGGGCGTGCCGACCTCGGTCAGGCGCTCGCGCAGGTTGTACTTGCCAAACAGGCGTAAGGGCGAGGGGTTAAAAAATCCGTTGCCGAGCTCGATCTGGATCTCGTTTTCACCCTCATGCAAAAGGCCCGCCGCGTCGACCTTGTGCGCATAGACCTTTTTGGTAAAGTTGGTCCACCATCCGAGAAGCTCGGAGCCATCCGCGCGCTTACCGTTGATGCGCACGCGCGCATAGCCCAGCACCGCCAGCTCGAGCTCGGCCCGTGCGGGCACGCTTTCAAGCTCAAACGACCCCATGACCACATGGTTTCGATATGTTTCGCCAAAAAAAGCCGACTCGGGCTCGTAGCAAAACGGCGCGCCTGCGATCCAGCGCGCCCCGTCCAATAACGTATGCTCCATCCTGACCTCTCAAGAGATAAACAGAATGGCGGCCCGCCACGTGGAACCGCCATTCTGGCTGGGGTGTAATCTGTACCGACGATTATTTGTCGGCGCGCTTCTTGCCCAGGTAGCTACCGTCGTCGTGATAGGTCGCCATGGTAAAGACAAAGGCAACGACCATGATCACGGCAAGGGTGCCCAGGTAGAACACGATATTGCTCGTGTCGGCGCCCGAGGGATCCATAAAGGTGGGGATACCGAAGAGACCGGCGCTGCCCATGCTGAAGGCGTGGACGTTAAGCGCACCCATAACCAGGCCGGCTGCTGCGCTGAAGACGATGTTCTGAATAAAGAGGAACTTGCTGGGGAGCTGGATACCGTAGAGCAGCGGCTCGCCTACGCCAAAGAACTGCGAGATGGTGGCCGGGATGGCAACGTTGCGGGTCTTGTCGCTCTTGGTGCGCAGGATCACGGCCAGGCCCTGGGAGACGCCCACGAAGCCGCCGATGGAACCGGCTGCCATGAGCGGGTCGTAACCGAGCATAGCGATGTTGTTGAGCATGATGGGGATGATGGCCCAGTGCAGACCGAACATAACGAGCGTGGAGA
>CAUCXP010000082.1 GCA_958446785.1 uncultured Collinsella sp.
CCTACACGGCCGACGCCCGCGCGCACCTGCGCCCGATTCGCTTCCGCGCCGATATCGCCAACGTCAACCGTTGCGTGGGCACCATCCTGGGCAACGCGGTGACCAAGGCGCATCCCGAGGGCTTGCCCGCCGGCTCCATCACCATCGATTGCGATGGTTCGGCTGGTCAGAGCTTTGGTGCCTTCCTGCCGCGTGGCATTACGCTCAACGTGTGCGGCGACGCCAACGATTACTTTGGCAAGGGCCTTTCGGGCGGCGAGGTGTCGGTGCGCCCCAACCCGCATGCGACCTACAAGTTCGACGAGAACATCATCGTGGGCAACGTTGCGTTCTTTGGTGCCACGAGCGGCCGCGGCTTCATTAACGGCCTGGCCGGCCAGCGCTTTGGCGTACGCAACTCCGGTGCCACCGTGGTGGTCGAGGGCTGCGGCAACCATGGCTGCGAGTACATGACGGGCGGTCTGGCGCTCATCCTGGGCGAGGTCGGGCAGAACTTCGCCGCCGGCATGACAGGTGGCGTGGCCTATGTCTTTGACCAGTACGGCACGCTCGATGCCCGTGTGAACCACGAGAGCGTTGAGCTCAAGGCCCCGACGGCCGGCGAGCTGGCGCAGATTCGCGCACTCATCCAGGAGCACGTGGATGCGACGCAGAGCCCGCGCGGCATTAAGCTGCTCTACAGCTTTGAGACGATGAGCAAGCACTTTGTGAAGGTCATTCCGACCGAGTACGAACGCGTGCTGGCGATTGTCGCCGCGGGCGAGGCCGTGGGCAAGACGCATGCGCAGGCCGAGGAGCTGGCGTTTGACATCGTGACCGGCCGCGCGAGCGCCGCGGATGTCGCTCGCTTCGATGTCACGGGCGCTGCGTCCGTGGCTGCCAGCTCTGTTGCTTCGACCAAGAAGGAGGCGTAAGTGCCATGGGTAAGCCCGGTGCTTTTCTTGATATCGATCGCGTGACCCACGAGCTGCGTCCCGTGGAGGAGCGCAGCCATGATTTTGATCTGCTGTACGTGGAACTCGATGACGATGCACGTCGCGCCCAGGCGAGCCGCTGCATGATGTGCGGCGTGGCGTTTTGCCAGATGGGCGCGAGCTTTGGCAAGGCACGCCCGAGTGGCTGCCCGCTGCACAACCTGATTCCCGAGTGGAATGAGCTGGTGTACCGCGGCCGCTGGGACGAGGCTGCCGAGCGTCTGTCGCTCACCTCGCCCATGCCCGAGTTCACGAGTCGTGTGTGCCCGGCGCTGTGCGAGGCCGCGTGCAACCTGGGTTCGGTCGATGGCCAGCCCACGACGATCCATGACAACGAACGTGCGATCAGCGACCACGAATGGGCAAATGGCGGTCCGCGTCGCTTTGAGCCGGCGGGGGAGGACGCGCCCTCGGTCGCCGTGGTTGGTTCTGGCCCGGCTGGCCTGGTGGCTGCGTGGGAGCTCGCGCGTCGCGGTGCCCGCGTGACGGTGTTTGAGCGTGACGACCGCCCGGGCGGCCTGCTCATGTACGGCATTCCCAACATGAAGCTCGAGAAGTCCGTGGTCGAGCGTCGCGTGGCGCTCATGCGCGAGCTGGGTATCGTCTTTGAGCTGAGCGCCGATGTGACGGACCCTGCGGTGGCAGCCAAGCTCAATGGCTTTGACGCCGTTGTGGTGGCTGCTGGTGCTCGTGCGCCCCGCGGTCTTTCGGCTACGAATGTGGATGCCCCGGGCGTGGTGTATGCCGTGGATTACCTGACGGCTTCGACTGTGTCGGTACTCGACGGCGGCGAGCCCGCTATTGACGCGCGCGGCCTGGACGTTGTGGTCATTGGCGGTGGCGATACGGGCAACGACTGCGTGGGTACCGCCGTACGTCAGGGCGCGCGCAGCGTGCGTCAGTTTGAGTTCTTGCCGGCGGCGCCCGATAAGCGTACGGCGAGCAACCCCTGGCCGCAGTGGCCCAATGTGAAGAAGACCGACTATGGCCAGCAAGAGGCCATTGCCGCCATGGGTGGCGAGATGCGCGCCTGGGGTGTGGATACCCTCGAGGTGTTGCTGGACAAGAAGGGCGCGGCCGCGGGTCTGCGCGTAGTCGATCTAGATTGGTCGGCCGGCAAGCCCGAACGCATTGCGGGCTCCGAGCACGAGGTGCCGGCGCAGCTGGTGCTCATCGCCTGTGGCTTTACGGGTCCCGAGCATGGCGTGTTCGATGTGGTGAGCGTGCCTGTTGCCACCGCTGGTCGTCCGCTGCCGGTGATGGCTACCGAGGGCTCGCACCTCGCGGCCCGCGTGGATGGCGTTGCTGCGGATGCCACGCCGGTGTATGTGGCCGGCGACGCCCGCAACGGCAGCTCGCTCGTGGTGAGTGCCATGGCCGATGCCCTCGCCTGCGCTGCCGAGGTTGCCGAGGCACTGGAACTGTAAAGTAGTCACGGAGATATTCAACAATCGAATCGGCAAGGGCTGTCCCTAACTGCCGGCAGAAAAGGAACGTCCCTAAGTGCCGACAGTTAGGGACGTTCCTTTTGTGCCGGCATTCGGGGACGCTCCTTGCGGATTTGCGAGCAGTTTGCTCGTTTGTCGACGTGCGGGTGTTCATTTGTCGACTTCTTGGGCTGTGGTCACCTGTTGTTTCTGTGGTGGCTGCGGGCATCTGGCTCAAAAGGGCGGGTTGGCCGTCTATGTTTGCCTGCGGTTTTGTTGCGGTGCGCATTTTCGGTCAAGCTTTTCGTCAAGTGTTTGGTCAGCATCTGGTTTGCAGCCGGAGGCCTATTTTGCCCGCGCTGGTCGTGGCTGCCCACCCTCCTCGTAAGCTCAAATTGAGGTCCATCAGTTTGAGGAGGATGCCATGACTGACCACGCTTTTGACCGAGCAGAGCTGGCTGAAGCCGTCGGCAACGATATTGCCGACATGGCTCACTTTTGGATGCTGCGGAAGTTTCAATTCCTGGAGCCGGCACGCGAACAGTTCGAGGTCATTGTCGACCCGTGGCTCAGCTATTGCGAGGGGCCTTCTCAAAACGAAATCATGGCCTACAACATGGCGTTTACCGATTGGCTGCTGTTTGAGCGCCCCTATCGCCATGGCAAAACGCTGCTCGAGCTATATGTTGACGAGCCGCCGGCATCGCTTTCGCCTGCCTCGCTCAAGCGGCTCGAGCAGGTACGCGACACGCAGTATTTCTCGCGCTTTGGCATTTTGGACAAGAATCCTGCGTCCGGCATGGTCGTGCTGAAGGACACGCGCACCGATCATCGCTTTGATGTCTACGACCCGCATATCGTGCAGAAGGAGCATTGGAACGACGGCGCGATTGCGGTGCGCCTCGCCTGCGTCGACGATGTCTGGCTTACGGCGGGACAGCTCTACCTGTATGACATCGCGCGCCTGAACGACACGGCGGTCGACGGACCGGGTGCGGTGCATCCCGAGGATCTGCAGGACGGCTTTGACACCTCGTGCATCAGCTTCTTCTTGCGTCTGGTCCGCGACATCATGGGCGCCCAGGGGCGGTACGTAAAGTCCCTCAACATCTACGAACAGGAATGGGGGTAGAGGATGGGCGGTTGTCGCCTGCCTTGCCTTCTGCCCTTTTGTCTCGATCTGTAACGTTTGGGGACAAAAACCAGTCTATCTGTTACAGATCGAGACGAATGCTTGGGCGCCGCTGGTTTGTCTAAATCTGTAACGTTTAGGGGCCTGGAGAACGTCTTACTGGTACAGATCGAGACGTTTGGCACCTGGCTGGGGGGGATGTCTCAATCTGTAACATCTACAGTCCAAAAATCGGTCTTCCTGTTACAGGTCGAAACGTTTGTCGGCGGAGGCAACGGTGACGATGGTCCATTTGTCCGATGTGGTGGTGATGGAAGTGTCTAATACCGTTTTCAAGCACAAGCATACGACTCGCAACACGTTGGCGCGGAATAGGATGCTCGCGCGACTCACGGAGGCGACCGAGCAAGGTGCGCTGCTCGCAACGCATGACAATGCCGAGCTCATGTGGCTGCGGCGTCATGTTGGAACCGACGATATCGCGGAACCCGAGCCGTATTTGTTCTGCTTTCAACATGATTGGGGTGTGCTGACGCCGGCGGAGCGAACGCTGCGTACCATCAAAGGGCTTGCAGAGTTTCATCCCGATTGGGCGTTTTGGGGCTATGACGCGGCGCTTTTGTGGGGTCTGGAGGTGCCGAATGATCTGCTTGGGTCGCGTTTTCTTGTTAAGACGGGTTGTTCGGTGGCGTTGAGCGGCGGGTGCAGGTTGTTGCGTCCGCAGATGGCGGGCGCACTCG
This sequence comes from uncultured Collinsella sp., assembly GCA_958446785.1. Classification (GTDB taxonomy): domain Bacteria; phylum Actinomycetota; class Coriobacteriia; order Coriobacteriales; family Coriobacteriaceae; genus Collinsella. The sequence continues at coordinate 4,274 of CAUCXP010000082.1, forward strand.
AGCATGTTGATGGCGTGCGGGTGACGTCGTTTTGGCGCACGGTGGAGGATTGCCTACTGCGTGCGCCGTTCTCCTACGGGTTGGCGATTGCCGATTCTGCACTGCGGGCGAAAGGCGTATCACGTGGGGATTTGTGCGAGCGCCTCCGCGCCGATTGCGAGGGCAGGCGAGGGTATCGCAGGGCACAGGTGATTGCGTCGTATGCGGACGGGCTGTCTGAAAACGGCGGCGAGTCTCGGTTCCGAGCATTCTTTATTGCGTACGGCTTTCCGGTTCCGGAGCTGCAGGTGGAGTTTCGCGACCCGCTCGATCCGAGCCAGGTGTTTCGCGTCGACTATTTTTGGCGGCTCGAGGACGGGACGTGTGTCATCGGCGAGCTCGACGGAAAGGGGAAGTACACCTTGCAGAGCGGCGAGGGTCGGGAGTCGGTTGACCCATTCGTGGCAGAGCGTCAGCGGGAATCTCATCTGACAATGCTCGGGCATAAGGTGCTTCGGTTTACGTTTAACGAACTCAAAGGCCCGGGGAAGCTAGTCGAGAAAATGAGGCTGGCGGGTATTCCTCGGCAGGTTGAATTGGCTGAGGAGTGGAGATGCCAGTGGTATGGGCGCTGAGAGGTTTTGTCTCGATCTGTAACGTTTAGAGGTTGTTTGAGCTCGTAATTGTTACAGATCGAGACAAGCCGGTGAAACGTCGACCGAATGTCTCGATCTGTAACATCAGGGGGCCCAATAACCCTGTACCTGTTATAGATCGAGAGATTTCCCTAGTGCCGCTGGGATGGGACTGCAACGTATTCCGTCCCCCACATCCTCTCTTCCTTCCGTTAACCGATGCGTCTGCAGCAATCCAGCGGGACTAGGTGATAATGGACAAATGTTCAAGTTAATCGTGAGGGAGGAGCTCGATATGGCATCTGCCGATCGTTCCACGTTGTTTATCAATGCGACCATTCTGGATGGTTCGGAGCATATGGAGCCGCAACCCGATATGGCCGTGACTGTTGAGCGCGGCGTCATCACCTGGATGGGGCCGAGTGCTGTGGCGCAGGCGCCTGCAGGTGCCGAGGTTATCGACCTGGGTGGTGCGTATCTCATGCCCGGTCTCATCAATATGCACGTGCACCTGTGCGGCTCGGGCAAGCCTGTCTCGGCCGGCGATGCGGGAGCGCTGATGAAGAAACTCGATAATCCCGTGGGCCGTGCCATCGTCCGCCGCATCCTCAAGGGCAGTGCCCAGCAGCAGCTGGCAAGCGGCGTGACCACAGTGCGCGGCGCGGGCGACCCGCTGTTTGCCGACATTGCCGTGCGCGACGCTATCGACGCCGGCAAGTATCAGGGTCCGCGCCTGGTAGCGCCGGGAACGGGCGTCACGGTGCCGGGCGGCCATGGCGCGGGCTTGTTCGCCCAGGTGGCCAACAGCCCCGTCGAGGTAGCCGAGCAGGTGCGAGACCTGTATGCGCGCGGCGCCGACGTCATTAAGCTGTTCGTAACGGGCGGTGTGTTCGATGCGACCGAGGTGGGCGAGCCGGGCGTGCTGCGTATGCCGGTGGAGGTTGCCGCGGCGGCGTGCAAGGCGGCGCACGAGGTGGGTCTGCCGGTTATGGCTCATGTCGAGAGCACCGAGGGCGTGAAGGCCGCGCTTGAGGCCGGGGTCGACACGATCGAGCACGGTGCCCCGATGACGCCCGAGATCCTGGAGCTGTATCGCGGCGCCGCGGGCACACAGCTCGAGGGACGCGCGCCGAGCGTGACCTGCACGATCAGCCCGGCGCTGCCGTTTGTATTGCTCGACCCGGAAAAGACCCATTCGACCGATACACAAAAGAAGAACGGCGACATCGTGTGCTCGGGCATCATCGAGAGCGCCCGTGCCGCACTGGAAGCTGGCATTAAGGTGGGCCTGGGCACGGACTCAAGCTGCCCGTTCGTGACGCAGTACGACATGTGGCGTGAGGTTGCCTATTTTGCCAAGTATGTCGGTGTGAGCAACGCCTTCGCGCTGCATACGGCTACGCAAGTCAACGCCGAGCTGCTGGGGCTGGGCGGCGAGACCGGTACGATCGAGTGCGGCAAGGCCGCCGATATCCTGGTGACGCGCAAGAATCCGCTCGATGACCTGTGCGCTCTGCGTGAGCCGACGCATGTGATGTGTCGCGGTGATCTGGTACGCAAGCTCATGGTGAAGCGTATTCCCGAGGTGGACGCCGAGCTCGACGCGATTATGGACATGCCTGCCGAAGCGCTGGCTGAGGAGCTGGCCCGCGACGGTGTGGCGTAGATGTGACAAAGGGGCAGCTCCGTTGCCGCATGCAAAAGCCGAGGTCTCAACACGAGGCCTCGGCTTTTTTATCGAACAAATACTTAAGATTTGGGACAAACAAACCTGATTAATTTGTCCCGCGTGCGGGCGCTAGGAGCGGGTTTCCATCTTGGCGTGGCACTTGGGACAGGTGACGCGGATCTTGCCCTTGCCCTTGGGGACGGAGAGCATCTGGCCGCAGTTGGGGCACTTGAGGTATG
>CAUCXP010000083.1 GCA_958446785.1 uncultured Collinsella sp.
CCCCCCTTTTTTCGCTGGCCGCGACGCGTCCGTCTTGCGGTACAGGGCAAACCTTATGGCGCAAACGTTGACAATTTGTTACGGGAGTTCGTTTGTAGCGAGCGTGTTTCCAATATTTCCGCAGCGTTTCGGGGGTAGCGTTTTGCACAGCTCCGGCTGCCTGGCAAGCACGCGCCCGCACTTCACGCTAGAATGCACTCAACCTATAAGCAGTTAATTCATCCACAAGATGCACGAAGGAGCTATCTATGAGCGAATCCCTGCGCACCGTGAACGTCGGTCTGATCGGTCTGGGAACCGTCGGCGGCGGCGTGGCCCGTCTGATCAAGAGCCACCACGATGAGTACCTGGCAGCCTACGGCATCGACCTTAAGCTGACCCGCGCCTGCGCGCTTGCCTGGGAGCAGGCCGAGGCGGCAGGCATTGAGCGCGAGGCCTTCACGAGTGACTGGCACGACGTCGTCACCGACCCCGCCGTCGACATCGTCGTCGAGCTGATCGGCGGCGAGCATCCCGCAACCGAGATCTTCACCACCGCCTTCGAGAACGGCAAGCACGTCGTCTCTGCCAACAAGGCCCTGCTGGGCCGTCACGTCGAGACGCTCGCCGAAAAGGCGCGCGCGTGCGGCGTGCAGATTAAGTGCGAGGCCAGCTGCGGCGGTGGCATCCCCATTGTCAGCACGCTCGAGCACGACCTAGTGGGCAACAAGATCCTGACCATCGCCGGCATCCTCAACGGAACCACCAACTACATCCTGTCGCGCATGGACGCCGAGGGCGCCGATTACGCCGATGTGCTCGCCGACGCACAGGCCAAGGGCTATGCCGAGGCCGACCCGTCCGCAGACGTCGACGGCTTCGACGCCGCCAGCAAGACGGCAATCCTCGCCTCCATCGGCTTTGGCACCCGCGTGACCACCGACGATGTGTACCAGCAGGGTATCCGCACCATCGGCGCCGAGGACATCACCCAGGCCCGCGAGCTCGGCTACACCATTAAGCTGCTGGGCATCGCCCGCAACACCGACGCCGGCGTCGACGTCCGCGTGCATCCCACGCTGATCCCCGCCGACCACATGCTCGCCAAGGTCAACGGCGCCATGAACGCTGTCTACGTGGTAGGCGACGCCGTGGGCGAGACCATGTTCTACGGTGCCGGCGCAGGCTCCTTCCCCACCGCGAGCGCCGTCGTGGGCGATATCCTGTCGCTCTCCGAGCAGATCAGCCGCGGCGTGGCTCCGCTGCCCGAGATTGAGCCCTATGGCCACAACCTCGCCTTTAAGCCCATGGACGAGCTCCAGACCAAGTACTATGTGCGCCTGAAGGTCGCCGACCGCGTGGGCGCCCTGTCCGAGACGGTCGATATCTTTGCCAAGCACAACATCTCGATCTCGCTCATCAACCAGGTCGAGGACGGCAAGTCGGGCGTCAGCGATGCCTGCTCGGTCATCTTCCTGACGCACCGCGCGCTCGAGAAGGACGTCCAGGCTGCCGCCGCCGAGCTTGCCAGCGTCGACTGCGTGGCCGAGGTCGCCAACGTCCTGCGCATCGAGGACGTCGAGGCTTGGACCGAAGGCGTCATGGCCAACTAACCCAACGCTCGCCCAGCAATACGCACTTTGAGGGCTTCCGTCCGACGTGGGACGGGAGCCCTTTTGTCACCTGCCCTAAGCACAACGGCAGAGCATATTTGCGCGAGCCGCTCATCGGTAACGCGGGCTACCGTTCACCGATATGCAAACGCGACCGATTCCGGCTACCGCTACGCTGTACTGCGTATATCCGCCCGCAAAGAGAGGAAGCACCATGTTGCTCGAGGGCAAGAAAGCGATCATCACCGGAGGCACGCGCGGTATCGGCTATGCCATCGCCTGCCGTTTTATCGAGGAAGGTGCTGCCGTCACCGTCTTTGGCTCGCGCCAGGAGACTGCCGACGCTGCCGTTGAGAAACTGACGACCGCTTATCCCGAGGCCAAGGTCTGGGGCCGCTCCTGCGACCTCACCTCGCTCGAGGCCGTAACCGAGGCCTTTACCCAGGCTGCCGCCGATATGGGCGGCCTGGACACGGTCGTCAACAATGCCGGCATCTCCCAGCGTTCTCCCCTTTTGGACTACACGGCCGAGGAGTTTGCAAAGGTCATGGACCTCAACGTCGTCGCCGTCTTTAACGGCCACCAGGCTGCCGCCAAGATCATGGCCGAGGCCGGCCACAGCGGCACCATCACCACCACGAGCTCGATGGTCGCCAAGTATGGCCAGCCCTCCGGCGTCGGCTATCCCACGTCCAAGTTTGCCGTCAACGGCATGGTCCAGTCGCTCTCGCGCGAACTCGCCCCCATGGGCATCCGCGTCAATGCCGTCGCGCCTGGCGTAACCAAGACCGATATGGTCGCCAACCTGCCCGAAGAGGTTATTAAGCCCATCATCGCCACCATTCCGCTGGGTCGCATGGGCGAGCCCGAGGATGTCGCCAACGCCTTTGTTTTCCTGGCGAGCGACATGTCCTCCTATGTTACGGGTGCCGTGCTCCCCGTCGACGGAGCCGCCCGCTCCTAAAGGTCGCAAGCCACGACTTCAAACCTCAACGAGGCCCAACGCAAAAGGCGCGCTGCCTGCATCAACCGCAGGCAGCGCGCCTTGCTCTGTTTATAGGGGAAACTGCGTCCCGGTATTTCAGCTCAGAACGGGGCGCAGTTTCCCTCAGGCCCATCTTTCGGAAACTACGTCCCATTCTGGGCGCGGATTCTGGGACACGCTTTCCGAAACGGTCCCCTCGCGGAAACCGCATCCCACTCTGGGCGCCAATTCCGGGATGCATTTTCCGCGGCGACGTTGGCTACCTGCCGTCGTCGTCCTGGGCTTCATCGCGGGCGTAGAGCTCCAGCATGCGGCGGCGGTACTCATGAACGGCGAGCTTGGCGCGCTCTAGGCGGCGACGCTCGCGCGCAGTCAGCTTGGACGGGTCGATCTCATCGCCATAGGTTTTCTCGGCCAGCAAATGGGCGGCATCGACAATACGGGCATCGATGCGTTCGCTCGCCGCTTCGGCCGAAAGGCGGTCAGCAATGGAATCAATCGTGGGCATACCGTCGAGCGAGCGACCATGTCCATGCGACGTCAATAGCTCGTGCTCGCGGGCGAGAAGACTTGCAAGGTCGTGATGGGCGCGCAGGATATTGAGCGCATCGGAAGGATGCTCGGCAACCTCCGCCACGGCGGCGACCGGCGCGGCATCGACCACGCGGTAGAAGAGCTGCGCGAGCAGTGGCATCAGGAACACCGTGATGGCACCGGCCGCCACCATAACCGAAGCAACGCCCTGCGATAATGCGCCGGCATTGACAGCGACGCTCGTCACGGCGACGATAATCGGCAGCGCCGTGGTGCAGTAGAGCGCTACGGTAATGCGGCCGTGGGCAGAAACATCGCGCGTCTTAGGGCAGATGCTCATGGAGACGACAATGGGCACGGCGCGGATAACCAGCAACGCCACGATAAAGCCCACGAGCAGGCCAGGGCGCGATGCTACAGCCGTCAGGTCGATCTTGGCACCCGACACGGTAAAGAACACCGGGATTAAAAAGCCATAGGCAAGACCATCGAGTTTAAGCTCGAGCGTATGGTTGCCCTCGGGGATGATATAGCGCAGGACAAAGCCCGCGGCAAAAGCGCCCAACACGATATCGAGGCTAAAAATGGCGGAAAACGCCACGAGCGTGACCAGGATGAGCACTGTGAGGCGCACGAACGTCTGAGAAGTCGTATCGGCGCGCTCCTGAATAAAGGCAAAGAAGCGGCTGCCGATACGCTTGGAGCGGCTGGGGACCACGGCAAGCAGCACGCACACCACGGCGAACAGTCCCAAGATCAACAGCGTCTCGACACCCGTACGGGCGGACAGCAGCACCGACATGGCGAGCACGGGCCCGAGCTCGCCCCACGTACCATAGGCAAGAATCGAATCGCCGACGCGCGTCCCGGCAAGCGACCGCTCGCGCAAGATGGGCATGAGCGCCCCAAGCGCCGTCGAGGTCAACGCCAGCGTCACGGCGATGCCATCAAAATGACTGACCGAGAACCACGGGGTAAAGCGCACGGCAAGCCAGGCGATGCCAAACGTGACGACCCACGTCGCCATGCCGTAACGCCCCTCGATGCCCGTGATGTTCTTGGGATCGATCTCAAAACCGGCAAGCAGGAACAAAAAGGCCAGGCCGAGCTCGGACACGAGCGAGACCTCGGCATCCACATGGATAATGCCGAGCATATGAGGTCCCAGCACCGCGCCAAACACGAGCAAAAAGACCGTCTCGGGAACGGGTTTTCCGGGAATCGCCGAGGCGATGAAGGGGCTTGCAAAGGCCACGAGTGCGATGATGGCGAGCGAAACAAATGCCATGTGATGCCTTTCTCTTGTTTGCGCTCCACTGTAGCACCCTCGCCGTCCTCAACGCGCCACGAGCTGTCGTATCATAGTGAGGTTTAAAAGTATGTGGCTCAAGGCGACCGCGAGGCTTGCCCCGCAAACCGACCGCTGCCGCATACCGCACCGTACGCCCAACCGATCAGGAAGGCAGGAACCAATGGTCTCTCGTATCTACGTGGAGAAGAAACCCGGGTTCGACGTCGAGGCTCAGCAGCTCAAGGACGAGCTGACCGAGATTCTCGGCATCAAGGGCATCGAGGCCCTGAGGATCATCAACCGCTACGACGTCGAGGGCATCGATGAGGAGCTGTTCCGCTCCTGCGTGCCGACCGTCTTTAGCGAGCCCCAGGTCGATGTGACCTACAACGAGCTCCCCGCAAGCGACGGCGCCGTCTTTGCCGTCGAATTCCTGCCTGGCCAGTTTGACCAGCGCGCCGACTCCGCCAGCGAGTGCGTGCAGCTCATCAGCCAGGGCGAGCGCCCCGCCGTACGCTCCGCCAAGGTCTATATAATCTCGGGCGCCCTGGACGAGGCCGCCATCGAGGCCATCAAGCACTACGTGGTGAACCCCGTCGAGGCGCGCATCGCCTCGCTCGACCTGCCCGAGACGCTGTACATGGAGACCCCCGAGCCTGCGCCCGTCGAGGTGCTTGACGGCTTCCGCGAGCTCGACGAGGCCGGTCTTGCCGCCTTTATCTCCGAGCGCGGTCTTGCCATGGACGAGGCGGACATCGCCTTCTGCCAGCAGTACTTCCGCGATGAAGATCGCGACCCCACCATCACCGAGATCCGCGTGATCGACACCTATTGGTCCGACCACTGCCGCCACACCACCTTCGGTACCGTCCTGGACGACGTGACGATTGACGACGCCGTGGTGCAGCAGGCCTTCGACCGCTACATGGAGATGCGCCACGAGCTCGGTCGTGACGCCAAGCCCGTCTGCCTCATGGACATGGGCACCATCGGCGCCAAGTATCTCAAGAAGACCGGCGTCATGACCGATGTCGATGAGTCCGAGGAGATCAACGCCTGCACCGTCAAGGTAAAGGTCGATGTCGATGGCGAGGACCAGGACTGGCTGTTCCTGTTTAAGAACGAGACCCACAACCACCCGACCGAGATCGAGCCCTTCGGCGGTGCCGCCACCTGCGTGGGCGGCGCTATCCGCGACCCGCTCTCGGGCCGCAGCTATGTGTATCAGGCCATGCGCGTCACCGGCGCCGGCGACCCCACCGTCCCCGTGTCCGAGACGCTCGAGGGCAAGCTGCCGCAGCGCAAGCTCGTAACCACCGCTGCCGCCGGCTACTCCAGCTACGGCAACCAGATCGGCCTTGCCACCGGCCAGGTCAACGAGCTCTATCACCCCGGCTACGTGGCCAAGCGCATGGAGGTCGGCGCCGTCGTGGGCGCTACCCCGGCAAACCACGTGCGCCGCGAGTGCCCCGCCCCCACCGACAAGATCATCCTGCTGGGCGGCCGCACCGGCCGCGACGGCATCGGTGGCGCCACCGGCTCCTCCAAGACCCAGAACACCGAGTCCATCGAGACCTCGGGCGCCGAGGTCCAGAAGGGCAACGCCCCGGTCGAGCGCAAGCTGCAGCGTCTGTTCCGCCGCGGCGACGCCTGCCGCCTGATCAAGCGCTGCAACGACTTTGGCGCCGGCGGCGTCTCGGTCGCCGTGGGCGAGCTTGCCGACGGCCTGTATGTCGACCTGGACACCGTGACCAAGAAGTACGACGGCCTGGACGGCACCGAGCTCGCCATTTCCGAGTCCCAGGAGCGCATGGCCTGCGCCGTCGCCGACGGTGACGTCGAGGAGTTCATGGGCTACGCCGCCGAGGAGAACCTCGAGGCGACCGTTATCGCCGAGGTTACCGCCGAGCCGCGCATGCGCATGGCCTGGAACGGTGTCGCCATCGTCGATCTGTCCCGCGAGTTCCTCAACTCCAACGGCGCGCCCAAGCACCAGGTCGCCCACGTCTGTGCCCGCAGCGTGTGGCAGCCCAGCTGGGCCGGCACCACGCTTGCCGAGCGCATGACCTCGCTTGTCACTGACCTCAACGTCGCCTCCAACAAGGGCCTGTCCGAGCGCTTCGACTCCACCATCGGTGCCGCAACCGTGCTCATGCCCTTTGGCGGCAAGACGCAGCTCACCCCGAGCTCGGCCATGGTTGCCAAGTTCCCCGTGGACGGCGAGACCACCACGGCGAGCGCTATGGCATGGGGCTTCAACCCCTACCTGATGGAGGCCGACCAGTTTGCGGGCGCCTACCTGTCCGTGGTTGAGTCCATCGCCAAGCTCGTGGCTGCCGGCTTTGAGCACAAGCGTGCCTATCTCTCCTTCCAGGAGTACTTCGAGCGTCT
>CAUCXP010000084.1 GCA_958446785.1 uncultured Collinsella sp.
AACGTATTACTCGTTTGATACGGATCCCGAGGACGAGTTTGACGAGTACACCCACCCAAGCATCCGTATCACGCTGATGGGCAAAACAAACTAGAAGGCGCGGGAGAGGCCACCCCCTTCCCGCGCCTTTTCACCCAATGTGACAAAGGGGCTGTCCCTTTGTCACATTATTCGGAGCGCAGGGCTTCTACGGGGTCTTTCTTGGATGCGCTGCGGGCCGGCAGCAGGCCAGCGACAACCGTCAGCAACACCGAAATCGCGATGAGCACCAGCGCATCCTGCACGGGCAGGCTCATCAGATTGGGGACCTGTTTGACCGCAAGCGCCCAGGCATTGACCGGAAAACTCACGAGCACCACGACGACGATGGCGAAGACACCAGCAATGAGGCCTTCGATGAAAGTCTCGGCGTTAAACACGTTGGCCACATTGCGCTTCGACGCGCCGATCGCGCGCAGGATGCCAATCTCCTTTTTACGCTCCAGTACGCTGATGTACGTGATGATGCCGATCATGATGGAGCTCACCACCAGACTGATACTCACGAATGCGATGAGCACCAAGCTGATGGTGTTCACGATGTCGGTTACCGAACCCATGATGATGCCCATGTAGTCGGTGTACGAGATTGCCTGCTCATCGTGGCCAGCGGCTTTGACCTGCTTGTTGTACGCGTCGATGTGATCGAGCACGCGCTCCTTGGCCTCAAAGTCGCGCGGGAAAATCTTAACCGAGATGGGGTCCGCCTCATCCGCATAGCCCAGCGTGGTCAGATTGTTATCGTAGGTGAGCTTCGACGCCTTGGCATAGCTCATCATGAGCGAACTCAGGTCCTCGGCGTCCATGTTGAAGTGGATAGCATGAGCAAAGGCACTCGCATCCACGTGCATGGCGCTCGCCAGGTTGGTAAAACTCGAAGACATCTGCGTCGCCATCTGGCCCATGAGCCCCGCCGCGCCCGCCTTGAGCTGAGCTGACACCGTCGCCGCAATCTGATCGCTGATCGACTTCATCACCTGATCCATAGCCTGCTGCAGATACGGAGCCAGCTGCTTTTGCACATAGTCGGTCATCGCCTGCTGCAGGCGCTCGGCCAGGGCATCGCCACCGAGTGCCTTGAGCTGAGCCAGGATTTGCTGGGCCGCGTCATCATTCTCAAGATACGCCGAGAATGCGGCAGCGAGCTTCGACGCGTCCTTAAGATCTTCGGGCGACAGCGCCTTAAACTGATCGGACTTTATAAAGCCCTCAAACAGCTGGTTGGCAAGCGCTCCCGCCTGCTGCATTTGCTCGGGCGTGAGCTCCAGGCCGTCAAAGATGCCCGAGAAATCTGGGGCCGGCGCTTTGGCCATGATGTCGCTGAAGTCAACGCCCTTCCCAACGCCCGAAAGGTCAATGTCCAGCCCGGACAAGTCGATGCCAGAAAGGTCCACACCGCTGGCCGCGCCCGAAAGCGCAGATGCATCGAACGAGAACGCGCTCTTCAGCGCCGCCTCGTCCACACTGAACATGCTGCTCAGATCCACGCCTTGCTTGGCCTCGCCCTGCAGCTCGTCGAAGGTTTTACCCGTAAAGACATCCGTCTCGGGGTGGGTAAGCTGTTCCTGCACAATCTGCGAATCGGCAGCACGCTGCATAAGCTGGCGAGTCAGCGCATGCGTATAGGCAATGCCCGGGGATAATGCGCTCGCGTTGGCCGTCTCGTTGGGTCGCACCACGCCCACAATGCGCACGTCAATACCGTCGGCAACCTTGGCCGCCATATAGTCGGCATCGCCAGCCATGTCAGTCCACATGCCGGTCTCTTCGTTTTTGCGATAGGCATCTGCCGGCGACAGCACCTTAAACGTCGTGGACAGTGCATCGTCGTAGGTAAAGTCGGCGCCGGTCTTGGGCGCCTCGACCTTGCCGTCGGCCGTCATGGCGCTGTTAACCAGGTCGTTGAGTTCATCGATATCCAGCGCACCGATGCTGTAGAGCGTGTAGTCGCCCACCGTTCCGCGGCTCGAAAGCACCATCACGGCCTCGTTGGCTGACGTAGGCCAATGGCCGGCAACAACATCGTACTGGCTGTCGAGCAGGCTCTGGTCGTCAATCATCTCGTTGAAGACCGACGTTCCCATGGATTCCATGCTCACCGTTGCCGCCGAGCTCGCACCTCCGCTCATGGCCTCAGTCATAGCGTTGGGCACCAGCCGGACAGGCTTCTCATCGCCCTTGCCGGCACGATAGACAACCGGCGATACACCGTAGCCGTACTGAATGGCGTTGACCTCTTTATCGATGCCGTCGCCACCGGCATCGAGCCATGCCTTAAAGCTCGTCATGTCGTTGGACTTAACGCTTGCGAACATATCCTTTACGGCCGTGACCACAGGGATCTTATCGGTCCCCTGAGCCTTGCCGCCGGTGGCGCCGTCGGACGCGTCCTTGTCCTCGGACGCCTCCTCATCCGTAGCTCCATGCCCGCCCATCATGGACGACAGGTCATAATCTTGTTTGGAAATGGTGAGCGGGTAGCTCGAGAGCGTATCCTCCTCGACCTTTTTGATGTAGCCGTTTACGCCGTTGGAGAGCGCCAGAATCGCCGCAATGCCGATAATGCCGATCGAACCAGCAAAGGCCGTCATAGCCGTACGGCCCTTCTTGGTCAAAAGGTTTCGCGCCGAAAGCCCCAGCGCTGTCACAAAGCTCATCGAGGTTTTGCGCGTGGGCTTGGCCTCGCGACGCGCGGCCTCGGCAGCATCAAAGGGGTCGGAATCGTCGGTGATCTTGCCGTCCGCCAGGGTGACGATGCGCGTGGCGTACCTGTATGCCAACTCGGGATTGTGCGTGACCATGATGACCAAACGATCGCGCGCAACATCCTTGAGCAAATCCATGACCTGTACGGATGTCGTTGAGTCCAAGGCGCCGGTCGGCTCGTCAGCCAGCACAATCTCGGGGTCATTGATCAGGGCGCGGGCAATGGCCACGCGCTGCATCTGCCCGCCCGAAAGCTGGCTCGGGCGCTTGTCAACGTGCTCGCCCAGACCGACTGCCTCGAGCGCCTTGCGCGCACGTTGGCGGCGCTCGGCATGCCCCACGCCCGTGAGCGTAAGCGCCAACTCCACGTTTTCCAAAATGCTCTGATGCGGAATGAGGTTATAGCTCTGGAACACAAAGCCGATGCGATTATTGCGATAGGCATCCCAATCGCGGTCGTTGAAGTCCTTGGTCGAGATGCCGTCGATCAGCAGATCGCCCGAATCGAAATGGTCGAGTCCACCGATGACGTTGAGCATCGTAGTTTTACCCGAACCCGAGGGACCCAGAACGGCTACGAACTCGTTATCGCGAAAAGACAGGCTTACGCTGTCGAGCGCTACCTGCGTAAACGACTGCGTAACGTACCTTTTGCAAATAACTCTGAGATCCAGCATGGACGGCAACCTCTCTCGCGCGGGCGCGCTCGCCCGCTCCCCCGCCGTTCACGTTCGGCGCGTTTGTCCTACTCTATCCTCATTTTTGGCCGATACCAGTGAGGAATGTAACGAACCGCGCCAAAAAACGAACGGGACAGCACGCCGCATGGCGCACCATCCCGCATATAACATCCCCGATGCGACAAAGAGGCTGTCACTTTGTCACATTCCAATGCGCGCTACTTTTCGAACCCGCACGGCATAACGTTAGCGCTGCCGCGGCGAGCCTCAGTCACGGCTGCAAAGAAGCGATAGCCGCCCGAGAAGTTAAAGCACTCAAAGCCATGCTGCGCCAAAATGCGGCAAGCAATGTAGCTGCGAATGCCGCTCTGGCAAATCACGTAGACCGGCTTGGCCCGGTCGAGCTCGCCCAGGCGATTGCGCAGATCATCGACGGGAATGTTTACGAAACCATCGATATGCCCGCGCTCATACTCCCCTTCCGTACGAACATCGAGCAGCTGCACGCTGCCATCGCGTGGCAAGTTGGACTCATCCTCCCAATGCCACTGCGCCAGTATGCCGCGATTGAGGTTCTCGATCATAAAGCCCGCCATATTGACGGGATCCTTCGCCGATGAATACGGCGGCGCGTATGCTAGGTCCAAATCCTTAAGCCTATCGCCGCGCATGCCTGCCTGGATGGCAGTCGCCAGAACGTCGATACGCTTGTCCACACCATCGATGCCCACGATTTGCGCACCCAGCAGGCGCAATCCCTGCTTCTCGAAGACAACCTTCATGGTCATGGGCGTTGCACCCGGATAATAACCCGCATGCGAACCGGGCGACAGGACCACGCTGTCGCAGTCAACTCCCGCCGCGTGTGCCGCCTTTTCGGATAGTCCCGTGCTTGCCGCCGTCAAGTCGAATACCTTGATAACCGATGAGCCCAACGATCCGAGGTAGCAGCTGTCCATGCCGGCTATGACATCGGCGACGACACGCCCCTGCTTGTTGGCGGGGCCGGCGAGCGAAATGACCGCGTCCTCGCCGGTCACCTGATGCGTGACCTGCACGGCATCGCCCACGGCATACACGTCGGCAGCAGAGGTCTCCATGCGGTCGTTGACCACAATAGCCCCCTTGATGCCCAGTTCGAGCCCCGCCTCTTGCGCCAGATGGCTCTCAGGTGCCACGCCAATGGCAAGCAGCACCATATCGGCTCCGATAGGGTCATCGCCCGCAACATGGGTGACAACGCGGCCATCAACTTCCTCAAAACCTGTCACATCGGCCTTGAGGCGCAGATCGATACCGTGCTCACGCACCTCGGTATGCAAAAGGGTCGCCATGTCGTAATCCAGGTTGTTCATAAGCTGGACGGGACGCTGCAGAAGGGTCACCTGGAGCCCCAGCTCGCACAGATTCTCCGCCGTCTCGACGCCAATGAAGCCGCCGCCGATCACGACGGCACTGCTCGGTCGCCGCTCTCGAACATAGCTGTGAATACGCAGCGTGTCCTCAACGGTGCGTAGGCTAAAGATTTTATCCGAGTCGATGCCCGGCAACGCAGGGCGAATCGGCTTTGCACCCGGCGACAGGATGAGCTTGTCATACGTCTCGACAAATTCCTCGCCCGTCAGCATATTGCGAACCTCGACCGTATGCGAATCGGGATGGATGGCAAACACCTCGTGACTCGTCTTGACCGCAATGCGAAAGCGATCCCAAAAGCCCTTGGGAGACTGCAGCGTCAATGCGCTCTCTTCTTCTATCACGCCGCCAATGTAGTACGGAAGCCCACAGTTGGCATACGATACAAAACCCGTGCGCTCAAAGATGACAATTTGGGCCTGCTCGTCGAGTCTGCGCAAACGTGCCGCCGCCGATGCGCCGCCCGCGACGCCTCCAACGATAACCACCTTCATAGCTAACGCACCACCTTTCCCGTGTAGCCGCTTATGCCGCCGATATTCTTGACACTGCCATACCCAGAACGCTTAAGAAAACTCACAGCTTGGTTGCTTCGCGCACCGCTCAGGCAATGCACGAAAAGCTGCGTGCCCTTTCGACGTATACCCATGATGCTACCCCGAAGCAGAAAAAAGAGTCGCTGTTTCCAGCGACTCCCCTTCAGTTGTCTGTCCCACGGACTTACTGTTCGCTCTTCGCGAGTGCCTGATCGATCAGTTTGTTGAGCGCCTCGCGCTGCTCAGCGGAGTTGATGCCGCCCATGATCGGCTCTCCCACAATGTTACCGTTCTGGTCGATCACGTAGGTGGTCGGGAACGAGTACAGGTTGGAGGTGAACTTTCCGGCCTCGCTGTCCGACTTAAACCAGATGTTCTTATACGTTACGCCCTTCTTGGAAAGCACGTCCTTGGCATCGGCCACCTCGTCTTTGTTGCCATCGAGCGTAAAGGAATTAACGCCCACGACCTGGCCGCCCTTCTCGGCAAGCTCCTTGTTGAGCTTCTCCAGATCGCCCAGCTCTCCCACGCACGGCTTGCAGGTGGTAAACCAGAAGTTCATGACGGTGACCTTGTTCTTGGAGAACAGCTCGTCGCTGTTTACATCGTTGCCGTCCAAGTCCTTGCCCTTAAAGCTGGGGAACTTCGTCTCCCCGCTCTCGCCGTTGGTCATGCCCGCGGTCGAGGCATCAACACTCTCCCCCTCGCCGGGCGTGCTGCCACATCCGGGGAACTCCTTCTCCAGCGCCATGAGCTTGTCCTCGATCTCCTTGACCTGCTGCGCGCCGGCCTTAAGCGTCTTAAGCTCGTCAGCCGCAAACTGATCCTTGGCGCCCTCGATGGTATCGAGCAAGAAGTCACCGTAGTTCTTGCCGTCCTCAATCATGGGAGTGTCTTTGTTGGCCGCAAGGAACACCTTTTCCCATAGGGCGTTATCGCTCGCAAAGATCTCGTTTTCCTTTTGCAGCAGCTGCTGGTACAGCTCGGCCGCCTCCTCGGCGCTCGACGGCTTTTGTGCCACAAGCTCGGCAATCTGCGCATCGCCGCTCGTAGCACCCTTCGCGTCGCCCTTGGGGGCAGAGCACGCCGCGAGAGTCAGCGCCAGCACGGGCAGCATCAACAGAGCCGCAATTTTTGACAGTTTCATGGTTCCTCCGTTTATATCGAAACTTATATAGGTACCTATTTGTTTTCGCAGGCTTGCGTGGACTGCGCGGGTTTGTCGCCCGTCACACCCAGCCCGTAGCGAAAGCTAATAGCATCGACGGGGCACGCGCCCACGCATTTGCCGCAACGAATGCACTCGGCATGGTCGGGCGTACGCGTAACGTCCACGTCCATCTGGCACACCTTGGCGCACTTGCCGCACGAGACGCATTT
>CAUCXP010000085.1 GCA_958446785.1 uncultured Collinsella sp.
AAAAATGGGTGAGGGAGATGAAAAGGGAGCATGTGAGAACTTTACTTTTCTTGCACCCTGCAGGCGCTCATGAACATCTTTATGGACGCCGATGCCGCAGCCGACGTGCTCGGCCAGACCACGTCCCAGGGCATGGTCGACGCCATCCGCCGCCACTTCTAAGGTGCCGGCTGCCAGAGCTGTCCCCTTTGCACCAAAATGGTGCAGATTAACCTGTCCCCAATGCACCAAGCGTGCCGCGGGGGCTGCGTTGTGACACAATGGCGTTTGTTCGATTCGTGATGCGAAAGGCCAAACATGGCAAACAAGAAAAAGAACCCCGAGGTCGCGCCGACGCCCGAGCAGCAGGCCCGCGCCGCCTCCAGCTCTCGCAAGAAGCAGCGCAAGACGTACGTGTCCAAGACCGTCAAGATTGTCCTGGTGGTCATCGGCGTGCTGGCGATGCTGCTCTCCGTCTCGGCCATGGCGTGCTCCGGCCTGATGTCGCAGGCAGAGGATACCTCGGGCTACAAGCTTACCGGCGGTGTAGCTGCCACTATCAACGGCACCAACCTCACCGAGGACACCGTGACCAAGCAGATCATGAGCATGCGCACGTCCTACGGCTACACCAATGACAAGGACTGGGCGCAGTACCTGGTCGACAACGACCTCACGCCCAAGAAGTACCGCAAGCAACTCATCGACTCCTACACGCAGCAGATTCTGCTTCAACAGGCACAGAAGGAGAACGGCGTGACGGTGTCGGACGAGGAGGTCGAGAAGGCTTGGAAGGACGCATGCAAGAGCGCGGGCGGTGCCAAGGCCTTTAAGAAGACCCTCAAGACCTACGGCTATACCGAGGATACCTACAAGGATTCGCTCAAGGAGAGTCTGGCGCAGCAGAAACTCAAGGATGCCGTCGCGCCCACGAGCAAGCCCAAGGACAGCGAGATCGTCGATTACATCAACGAAAACCTGTCCAGCTACAACGACGCCCGCCGCTCGTCGAACATCCTGATCAAGGTTGATTCCGACGCTTCCGACGAGAACAAGGCTGCCGCCAAGGCCAAGGCGCAGGAGTGCCTGGACAAGATCAACTCCGGTGAGCTGAGCTTTGAGGACGCCGTTGAGCAGTACTCCGAGGACACCGGTTCCAAGGAGAAGAAGGGCGATGTGGGCTGGGATAAGCTCACCACCTTTGTCGACAGCTACCAGACGGCGCTCGAGGGGCTCAACAAGGGCGACGTGAGCGAAGTCATCGAGTCGACCTATGGCTACCACATCATCAAGTGCACCGACTACTTCCATGTCGATAATCAGGTTGATGACATCAACCAGGTGCCCAAGGCCATCAAAAAGTACGTCTCCAACGTGGTGAAGACGCAAGCGGCCAGCACTGCGTACAGCGAGTGGCTGGAGCAGTACAAGAAGGATGCCGACATCACCGTCAACCCCATGCCCAAGGACGTACCCTATAACGTGAGTCTGAAGGGCGTTACCAAGAGTTCGACCGACGATTCGTCGACGACTGAGTAATCATGGGGCGGTGCTCGCGCGAGTGCCGCCCACGCTATTAGAGAGGATTTGCAGATGACCAACGAAGAGCTGCAGAAGGAAATGATCGCGGCCATGAAGGCTAAGGACAAGGTTCGCCTGTCCATCATTCGCCAGGTCAAGGCCGAGGTGAAGAATATCGAGGTTAACGAGCGCCGCGATGTGACCGAGGAAGACGTCAACAGCATGATCAAGCGTCTGATTAAGCAGACGAGCGAGACGCTGGAGATGTCCATCAAGGCCGGCACCGACCAAGAGCGTACCGACAACCTGACCGAGCAGGTCAAGATTCTGGAGAGCCTTCTGCCCGCGCAGGTTTCGGGCGAGGAGCTCGAGGCCCTGATCGAGCAGGTCATCGCCGAGCTGGGCGCCACGTCCAAGAAGCAGATGGGCCAGGTCATGGGCGCTCTGGGTAAGGCCACTGGCGGCAACTTTGATAAGCCGGCAGCAGCAAAGATCGTTGGAGCCAAACTCGCGTAATTTGTTACGCGGTTTTACCAAACCGCGTAACGGCTCGACGCTGCAAACCCGTACACACGGCAATCTGACGTTCAATTTCAAGGGCGCGACCATAAGGTCTGCGCCCTTTCATTTCACGTCACCTTGCTCGCGTGTACGGGTTTTCGCTGACTTATGCTCAACAAGGGCGGTTGTATTATTTTCGGTGCTCATTGGGGACAGACTTAAATGAGTACCCACGGGGGGTACTCATTTAAGTCTGTGCCCAATGAGTGGGCGGAAGGTTGCGGGTTCTTTACGGGGATGTAGCGTGGGCTGCGGAAACGTGGTTCTTTCCGTACAATAGTTCAACTCGTGTAAACGCAGGGAAGGGACATTCATGGCAGACATGATCGAGATCAAGCATCTCAACAAGTACTTTGGCGACCTGCATGTGCTCAAAGATATCAACCTCACCGTCAAGCGCGGCGAGAAGCTCGTAATGATCGGGCCTTCTGGTTCGGGTAAGTCGACGCTCATCCGTTGCGTCGATTATCTGGAGGAGCCTACGTCGGGCGAGGTCGTCATCGACGGTACGCCGCTCACCAAAAAGAATCACCTGGAGATGGCTCGCAAGTACAGCTCCATGGTGTTTCAGCAGTTCAACCTGTATCCCAACATGACGGTGCTCGGCAATCTGACGCTCGCGCCCATCAAGCTGCAAAAGAAGAGCAAGGAGGAGGCGACCGAGATCGCCATCGCCGCACTCAAGCGCGTCGGCATGGCGCATAAGGCCGGCGAGTATCCGCAGAATCTCTCGGGTGGTCAGCAGCAGCGCATCGCCATCGCCCGTGCCCTGTGTACCAAGCAGCCCATCATCCTGTTTGACGAGCCGACCTCGGCGCTCGACCCCGAGATGGTCCAGGAGGTTCTGGACGTTATGATTGAGCTTGCGCAGGAGGACATCACCATGATCTGCGTGACGCATGAGATGGGCTTTGCGCGCCAGGTGGCCGACCGCGTCATCTTTATGGAGGACGGCCGCATCCTGGAGGAGGGCACGCCCGAGCACTTCTTCGATAACCCCGAGAACCCGCGCTGCCGCGAGTTCCTGTCCAAGATTCTGCAATAGGCGCGGTGATGGACATGACGGATATGACGAGGGCGGCCGTGTCGCGCCGTCACTTTTTGCAGCTGGCGGGCGCCGGCATGCTCGCGCTGACGGGGACCGCGCTCACCGGTTGCGGCAACTCCACCAGCGGCGAGGGTTCCGACAAGGGATCCAAGCTTGCGGCCATCAAGTCGCGCGGCCATCTGAATGCCGGTGTCAAGAAAGATGTTCCCGGCTACGGCTATTACGACACCGCCAAAGGCCGCTTTGAGGGCATGGAAGTCGATTTGTGCTACCAGATCGCCGCCGCTGTCTTTGGCGTGAGCTACAAGGAAGCCCGTGCCCAGGAGCTTGTCGAGTTTACCGACGTAACGCCCAAGACACGCGGCCCGCTGATCGATAACGGCCAACTCGACGTGGTCGCGGCGACCTACACCATCACCGACGAGCGCAAGAAGAGCTGGGATTTCTCGACGCCGTACCGCACCGACTACGTGGGACTCATGGTCAAGAAGCGTTCGGGCTTTACCTCGATTGAGGACCTGGACGGCAAGGTCATCGGCGTGAGCCAGGGTGCCACCACGCAGGGCCTGATCGAGCAGATGATCAAGGACAACGGCTTTAGCTGTAAGCCCGAGTTTAGGGCCTTTAGTGGCTATCCCATCATCAAGAGTTCGCTCGACGCCGGCAATATCGACGTCTTTGCCATGGACCGCTCCACGCTGGCCGGTTACATGAACGAGACCGTTGAGCTGTTGCAGCCCGAGGTCAAGTTTGGCGAGCAGGGCTACGGCGTGGCGACCAAGAAGGGCTGCGACCTTTCGGCCGTGGTCGATCAGGTGATTTGCGATCGTCTGGCCGACGGCTGGCTCGACCAAGAGGTCAAGACCTGGGGTCTTGTATAGGCGCATCGTCCAAGGAAGGAATCAAATGCTCGAAGGATTATTTGACGCCGACCGTTGGTCGACGACATTTCAAAACATGGGGCCCTTCTGGGAGGGCTTTGGCGTGACGCTACAGGTGGTCGTTGCCGGTCTGCTGCTGTCGCTGGTGCTGGGCACGCTGCTGGGTGTGTTCTCTACCACCCGTTCGCGCGTGCTGCGCGCCATAAGCCGCGTGTACGTGGAGTTTTACCAGAACACCCCGTTGCCCGTGCAGGTGCTCTTTATGTACATGGCTGGTCCGCAGTTTTTGCAGGCCATAACCGGTGCCGACCAGCCGGTGCGCATCGCGCCGTTCGTGCTGGGCTTCTTGGGCGTGGGCCTGTATCACGCGGCCTACATCTCGGAGGTTATCCGCACCGGTATCGAGGCGGTTCCGCGCGGTCAGATGGAGGCGGCGCAGAGCCAGGGCTTCACCCGTGCGCAGGCGTACTGGTACATCGTGCTGCCCCAGACATTCAAGATCATTCTGCCGCCGCTGTGTAACCAGGCACTCAACCTAGTCAAGAACACGTCGGTGCTGGCGCTTGTGGCCGGCGGCGACCTTATGTACCGTTCAGACAACTTTGTGAGCCTGTACGGTTACCTGCAGGGATACATCGTCTGCTGCCTTATGTACTTCATCATCTGCTTTCCGCTCGCCATGCTGGTGCAGTGGCTCGAGCGCCGCTCCAAGGAGCGTCCGCGCGGCGTGAGCCTCGCCGAGCTGGGGCTCGACAACGTAGAGGAGGCCTAGCGCATGGAAATCTTCAACGCGACCAACCTGCTCTACATTTGGGGCGGCTTTGTTAAGACGATCGAGATCTCGGCGCTGTCGATTTTTTTCTCGCTCATCTTTGGCACGGTGCTGGCGCTCGTTAAAAGCTATGCGCCCCGCCCGTTTCGTATTTTGGTGAGTGCCTACATCGAGCTGTTCCGTTGCACGCCGAACCTGCTGTGGATCCTGTTTATCTACTTTACGGTGCAGGGTTTGGACATTGTGATTTCGACCATCGCCTTTACGCTGTTTACCAGCGCTGTTATGGCCGAGATTGTGCGCGGCGGCCTCAACTCGATTCCGCGCGGCCAGTTTGAGGCAGCGCAGAGCCAGGGCTTTGGCTTCTTTGCTACCATGCGCTACATCATTCTGCCGCAGACATTTAAGACGATCATTCCGGCGCTGTTTAGCCAGTGCACGACCGTCATCAAGGACAGCTCGTATCTTTCGGGCATTAACGTGGCCGAGCTCATGTACACGGCAAACGTCGTGATGGCCCACGCGATCGACCTGTCGCAGGTGCTTATGCTCTACGGCCTGGTGTTTGCGATGTACTTCGTGCTCAACTTTGGTATCTCGCTGCTGGTTCGCGCATATCAGAGGCGAATGGTGGCAGCGTAGAATGTGGCAAAGGGACAGCCCCTTTGTCACATAGAGAAAGGAATCGCGATGAGCGATCTGGAGAACAAGAAGAGTCCTGTGGTCATTACCATCGCGCGCGACTTTGGCGCCGAGGGCCACGAGATTGGCCGCATGCTTGCCGACGAGTTGGGGATTCCGCTGTACGATAACGAGCTGCTGGTACGTGCGTCGCTGCGCGCGGGCGAGTCGCTCGACAAGATGGCCGCCTACGACGAGCGTCTGGCCGTGGAGAACATGGCGTTCCTGCCCGACCGCTACGACGCGCGTTCGTACTCGGACAAGTTGTTCCAGAAGATGAGCCAGGTGATTTTGGACCTGGGCGAGACCGAGAGCTGCATTATCGAAGGCCGCCTGTCCGATTACCTGCTGCGTAACAACCCCAACCACATTGCCGTGTTGGTGACCGCTCCTTTTGAGGACCGCGTCGAGATTGTGCGCAAGAAGCGTGGCCTTAATAAAAAGAAGGGCGCCAAGCTGGTCAAGCAGCAGCAGAAGGCGCGCGAGGCGTTCTATAAGCGCTACAGTGCCGGAAAGTGGAAGATGACGAGCGGTAAGGACATCGTCGTCAACCGCGCCAAGCTGGGCCGCGAGGGCTGCAAAGACGTTATCGCCGCTGCCTACCGCTACAAAGTAGCGCAGCTCGAAGACTAACCGACCAAAACCACCACAAAGGGGACAGGCGCCTTTGTGGTGGTTTTTGTTTTAGGCCGAGGGGAAGGCCTTGGCGGCAGTGCCTATCCTCGGCTTTTGCATAGTCTCGATCTGTAACACCAAGCCAGCGAAAATGGCTCTAACTGTTACAGATTTAGATGAACCGTTCGGCCGTCAGCCCAACGTCTTGATCTGTAACACCAGGCGGCATATTTGGTCTCTAACTGTTACAGATTGAGATGCGGCGTGGGCGGCCGGCACAATATCTCGATCTGTAACAACTGCAGGGCTCAACGGACTCCAACTGTTACAGATTGAGACAAAACGATCAGGCAAGTCCAAAACCACCACAAAGGTGCCTGTCTCCTTTGTGGTGATCTGGGGTCTGGCATAGAAAAAGTCCCCGCCGGGCGTGTGCTCGACGGGGACTTTGCCGTTTGATGGCTAGCGCTGTGGGTGATTACTCGCCCAGCAGGCTCTTGGTGATGGAAGCGGCGGCCTTCTTGCCGGCGCCCATCGCCAGAATGACCGTAGCGGCACCGGTGACGATGTCGCCGCCGGCCCAGATGCGGGGATCGGTGGTCTGGCCGGTCTCCTCGTCGGCAACGATGTAGCCCCACTTGTTGAGCTCCATCTTGCCGCCGATCTTGGCAGCGAAGGGGTTGGCGTT
>CAUCXP010000086.1 GCA_958446785.1 uncultured Collinsella sp.
TGCATCCGGCAGCTTTGCGGCCATGCTCCAGAACGGGAGCGTGATGATGCCGGGGGTCATCTCGCCCACGCCAAGCTCCAGCAGCAGCACGCGGCCAGCTCCGCGCTCGTGCACGAAGCGCTCGTATCGTCCGAGGCTCTCGCGCCATGTCGCACCCTGCAGAAACGTGTCGTCGCGCACCCACGGTACAAGATACTGGTTTTCCGTGCGAAAACGCTCATGCCGCTAAATTGAGCGACCGCCTGTACTGCAGCGGGATCATCCGCCCGAGCGATCCCTTAATCCGTCGCCCGTTGCGCCAATCGGCAGAAGCCACGCGTGGACGCTAATCGCTCGAGCGAATCGTCGTCGGTTTCCGTTTAACGATTTCTTTTTCCGCTATTATCCGACCCTCGGACTTCCTCGTGATAGAAGTAGTCCACGATCACCGGATGCCCCTGCGGGACTCTGCCATAAGGCATTTCGTTGTCCACAAAGGGGCAATCGTACTTCTTGGCCATTTCCTCGGCTTTTACTTCAAGCGCTTCAAAATAGCTACGGTTGCGCTTGTTATAGATCTCATCGTAAAGCGGTACGAGATCGGGATGTTTCTCGGCGATATAATCCAGGATCGCTTTTTTGAAACCACCCCGAAGATTGAGATTTTCGAGCCAAAACAAATCGCACCGATCCTTTACTCGCTCAAAAATCATCTCAAAATCCGTGATGCCGGGAAATACCGGGGACACGAAGCAGACCGTACGGATACCTTCGTCATACACCTGCTTCATAGCAGCGATACGACGCTCGATGCTCGACGCGGAGTCCATATCGTTCTTGAAGTTCTCATCCAGCGTGTTGATCGACCATGAAACGGTCACTCGTCCAAGCCTCTTCAGCAGATCGATATCCCGTACCACAAGATTGGACTTTGTGCAGATCAGAATATCTGCATCGCTGCCAATCAGCTGCTCCAGGAGTTTCCTGGTATTCCCGAATCGCTCCTCCTGTGGATTGTAGCCATCCGTCACAGAACCGATAACCACCCGCTGTCCAGCGTATTTCTTCGGATTCTTGATTTCCGGCCAATGCTTCACATCAAGAAAGGTGCCCCATTCCTCCTTGTGTCCGGTAAAGCGCTTCATAAAGGAGGCATAGCAATACTTACAGGCATGCGTGCAGCCTACATAGGGATTGACCGAGTAGCCGCCTACCGGCAGGCTGGACTTGGTCATGATGTTCTTTGCTTCCACCTCATTGATGAGGATTCCATCGATCACTTCCGCCATGTTCTCTGCACCTCCAGCACTCTTTCGAATTCTTCCGGCAATTCCTGAATCATGTTTTCGTCCCCTATGACAGAGACGAGGTCTTCCTTCATAAACATTGGAATGCCAAGCGCGTGCGCCTGGTCCGTCAAAGACCATGCCCACTCCGGTTCCGTATGAACCTTCCTGCTCTGCGCCCCGGTCATGGTACCGACGACGATCCAGTTGATTCCGGAAAGGTCGACCGTACCGGGATCGTCGAATAGCGGCTCAAAAGTAACGAAGAAGTGATTTGCTTTGACGTTTTTCCGAAGGGCGTCGATACGCCACAGCTCCGCTTTCCTCGTCACCGTAACGCCGAACCATGCGTTTTCCAGGTCGGTATCTAAATCCAGCAAATCGGGTCTCTTGGTCAGGAACAGGAACTGATGCTGTGGATTCTCATGGATCTTTGCAAATACCTCGTCTCGCCATTCCAGCTTCCACCCGGAGAGATCGCTCATGCCGGTAAGGAGAAAGTTCTGCGGGCGTTTCTTTTCCATCATCTTGAGCTTGCTCGGGAAGAACGCAGGATCAGCGAAGTCGTCAATCATATGCCAACGTTTCACATTGTTACGGGCATAGCAATATGGACACCCCACCGTGCAGCCGATGACGATATTCATATTCTGAATCTGATTTTTGATGCAGATGCTCATAACGCCTGCCTACCTGCCTCTCCCGTAAACACGCAATCAGCCTCCCCCACCTTGCGGGCAAAAGCCTCGATATCTTGCTTGCAAGCAGCAGGCTCGCAATCGCTCAAATCGTATGACGTGCCGCCGTTTCGATAGACGGCCCGATGGGAAAACGATCGGCTGACAAGCCCGATGCTGAGCTTCTCGCACAGGGTCATCCGTGCTCCCTTTCAGCTATAAAAAACAGGTGTCTATAAACAGTATCCTTGTTGATTTTCGCAGGGGCAATGAACAAACGCGTGCACCTGTCGATAAACGAACAGCTACTGGACATTGTCAAACGACTCAGATTGGAGAGGCGATGGGAGAAACCAAGATCGACCGCCGGCGGCGCTACACCCTCTCGGTCATACAGGAGGCGTTCTTCGCGCTGCTGGCCGAGGTCGGCTTCGCGAAGATGACGGTGGCAGACATCTGCCGCCGCGCCGAGATCAACCGGGGAACGTTCTATCTGCATTGCGAGGATAAGTACGCGCTGCTCGATGCGCTTATCGACGAGGCATTGGCAGCGGCTCCCCCGCTTGAGGGGGTTGAATCGGCAACGCTTTGCCAGCGTCCGCCGGCAGACGACGATTATCGCCTGCTTTATTCGGACAGCGACTCATACGCTCGCGTAGCCCAGCGCGTCATAGAACGCGGAGCGGAGCAGATGGTTCCCTGGGTCATGGAGAAAACAGGGCTTTCACGCGAAGACGCCTTCCTGCTCTTCGTCCACAACGTCCAGGGCAATCTGGCCGTCAACCGCCTGCTCGGCTGGAGACGAGGCCCCGAGTTCACCCATGCCCAGGAGCTGCTCAACGCCTATTCCGAAGGGGGCTTACTGGCGGTATCCGCTCTTCGCGATTCCGATAACCCATCGTGACCTGCGATTCAGGAATACCAGCCTCCGAGCCCTCTCGTTCGGAGGCTGCGGCTAAAACCTCATTGCGCGTCTACCGCTCCGCGTTACTCGCCACCTGCCCGCGCCACCGAGAGCAGGGCGCCCAAATCGGCCTGGATCGCCTCTGCCTTGCTTCCAAGCTGCAACGGAGCCGAGTCGCCCGAGATGTTTACGCTCAAAAGGTGCGCATCCGGCAGCTTCGCGGTCATGCTCCAGAACGGGAGCGTGATGATGCCGGGGGTCATCTCGCCTACGCCGAGCTCCAACAACAGCACGCGGTGATCGCTGTGCTCGCACACAAAGCGCTCGTATCGTCCGAGGCTCTCGCGCCAGGCCGCACCCTGCAGAAACGTGTCATCGCGCACCCACGGCACAAGCTGCCAGCCGCAATGCGGGCATCGGGGGATATCCTCGCTGAGGACCTCGAACCCCGCCATGCCCGCGAGCATGCGTTCGACGTAGGGGCTCGCGTCGAAGAGCTCGTCACAGCATGGCTGCTTGCACTGAAGGTGCGCGAAGCTTCCCTGATAGTTACAGGTTCTCTCGTCGGGAAACGTCTTCTCGACTTGGGTGTCTACATTGGTGCTCAGGATGAAGTAATCCTTATGGCCGATGAGGGACCGTAGGTCGAGATAGGGCTGCGAGGTCGGCTCGCGCAGCATGAAATCGATATATCGCGCGTAGTAGGCCCATTGCTGCTCGAGGCTGGGGTAGAGGTGGTAAAAGCCGTCAAAAAGACTCTTGAAGCCAAAGGCTTGCTGCCAGTCCGTCATTCCGGCGCGCGCCATGCCTGCGCGGTTGTAATGGTTGAACCCGGCGGCGCTTGACATGCCCGAGCCGATGCCGACGATGATGGCGTCGGCATCGTCGATAAGGCTTCGAAGCCTATACGCTTCCCTCTCTAGAGACGGCATTGGGCAATCTCCTCGAAAGCCGGGGTCATATCGCCGTCAACGAGAATCGTCTCGCACGAGGCGTCGGGCGCCATGGCCTGGCTGTAGTTGAACACGATGTAGGTGGCGTGCTCGCAGACGTTCGCGATCTGGGCGAGCATGTGCTTTATGATGCCGTTGCGCAGTCCCACGCCAAGTTCGAGGATGGCGACCCTGCCGTTGCGATGGGCTTGCACAAGGCGCTCGAGCTCCTCGAGCTGGGCCGTGGCGAGGGCGTCTGGATGGGCGAGACGCCGCTCGTCGATCGACGTGCGTATGCTCCCCTCCGTCTCGAGCACGCGGTTCTCGTTGAACCCTGCGCGTACGAAGTGCCCGTCGATATTGCACGTGATCACGAAGGTGTCAGCGTGCTCTGTAAGACGCCGCAGCCCGTTCATGAGCGGGCTGGGCTCATACTCGACATACTCCTTTTGATGGAACCGCTCGACCCATCGGCTTCGCACGCTGGCATCCGGGGAGGCGAGCCCCTGCAGTATGCAGCCGATGCCGTCGGCCTGAGCGAGGTCGCCGTACGCCTCTCGGAAATGAGCATCGGCGCAGAAGAGGTTGAGCCCCTCTGCCATGTCCAGCCCGTTGCTGGCGCCGATGATGACAAGATCCGCCTCGGCTAGCGCCCTGCCTATGCGAACTGCTTTCACCGTTTCCATGTGCTACCTCCCCAGCGTCTTGCGCACGTCGGCGAGCACGTCGGCGATGTCGGCGCGAACGGCGAGCCCCCAATCCTCGATCGCGCGGGGGAGAAACTGCGTCCTGTTGTTCACGGCGATGTAGCTAGCCTGCGACAACTGCGCCGTGAGGGCCCAGAACGGCTCCTGGATAAACGCGGGCGTCATGCGGCCCACGCCCAGCTCGAGGAAAAGGATCCTCTGCCGCGCGTGCGCGTCGAGCCAGTCGGACACCTTGTGGTACTGCTCCTCGTAGAGCTCGCCCTGCAGGAAGTTGCCGTAGCCGCGAACCCAGGGGAACGCCTCTGCCCCGCAGTGCGGGCAGCGCGGCACGAGCTCTGCCGGAACCTCAAGGCCGTCTCCCATGGCCTCTACCATGTTGGAGACCGGCTCGACCGCATCCCACACCGCGTCGGTGCAACAGCGGGAGCACTGAAAGAAGCGGTGGTCGCCTTGGATCTCTGCCACCTTCTCCCAGGGGTAGAGCTTCACAAACTGCGTGTCCTGGTTGGTGGTGAGCACGAAGAAATCCTTCTCGGCGAGAATGGCGTCGAGGTCCTTGTAGGGCTTGCGCAGCGGGGCGTTGAGCGTGGTGTCGAGGAAGGTGGCGAGGTATCCCCAGCGCGCCTCGGCGGTGGGCCAGCGGTAGAACGACCCCTCGAAAGCGCCCTTGAAACCGTAACGCTCGGCGAATTTGCCGAAATGCCTGCGATAGGTTGCGTTGTCCTCGTAATAGAAGTCGCCGCCGCCCGCCGCGGAGAGCCCAGAGGCCCCGCCCACCAGCACGCAATCGGCTTCCTCGATCATGCGGGCGAAGTCCCTGATTTGCTGGTCGTAGGGCTCGGGCTCGCGGTCACTCAGCTCATAGGGCGTGCCGCCGCTGCGGTAGGCGGCCTGAAGGGAAAACGATTGGTTGGTGAGCTCGATAACGAGCTGCTCGTACAGGGTCACTGGATACCTTCTTTCAGCTATTATAAACAGGTGTCTATAAAAAGTATCCATGTCGATTTGCTTAAGAGCAATGAACAGCTTCGGCCTGCTGTCGATAAACGAGCGTTTGCCGGGCATTGTCGAGCGTTGCAATTGGAGGGGTAATGGAAGCGGGGAAGATCGATCGTCGCCGACGCTATACACTCTCGGTCATACGGGAGGCGTTCTTCGCGCTGCTGGCCGAGGTCGGCTTCGCGAAGATGACGGTAGCGGATATCTGCCGACGCGCCGATATCAACCGTGGCACGTTCTATCTGCACTACGAGGACAAGTTCGCCCTGCTCGACGCGCTTATCGACGAGGCCTTGGCGGCGGTGCCGCCGCTCGAGGGAACGGAGGCGGGCGCCCTCTGCCAGCGTCCGCCGGCAAACGATGACTATTATCTGCTCTACTCGGATGACGACGCGTACGCCCGGGTGGCACAGCGCGTCGTCGAGCGCGGCGCCGAGCAGATGGTTCCCTCGATCATGGAGGAGACTGGGCTTTCGCGCGAGGACGCCTATCTGCTCTTCGTCCACAACGTCCAGGGAAATCTCGCGGTCAACCGCCTGCTCGGTTGGAGGCGAGGGCCCGAGTTTGCCCACGCTCAGGAGCTGCTCAGCGCCTATTCCGAAGGGGGCATGCGGGCGGTATCGGCTCGTCGCGATCCCCGTAGTTGATCTTGACAGCGTGCCATTTCAGGCAGGCGACGTTGCTATGGCCCCTCTTTGGTTTTCGATGTTGTATAAGGCAATCGCAATCGCCTTGAGCTTCTTTAGGGAACTTGAGCAAGAGATATGGCCTGCTGGCGATTGATTAACCCCATTTGTTTTGGTTACAAGAAAAAATGCTGCGCGCCTGCAGCATGAAGGAGAGGGAATCCTATGAATATCGTTGTATTGAGCGGCAGCCCGCGTAAGGGCGCCAATACCGATACCATGGTCGAGGCGTTTGCCGAGACCGCGCGTGAGGGCGGCCATACGGTCGAGGTCATCCGCGTTGCCAGCAAGAAGATCGCCGGCTGCTTGGGATGCCAGTACTGCTTCGCCCATGAGGGCGTCTGCGTGCAGAAGGATGACATGGCCAACGTGATTGAGTCGCTGAAAGACACCGACATGGTTGTCTTCGCTTCGCCTATCTACTGGTTTGACATCACTGCGCAGGAAAAGACCGCCATCGACCGCCTGTACGCCTTCGGTGCCACGGGTTTCCCGTTCACCAAGACGGCCCTTTTGCTCGATAGCCACAGCGAGGGTGTC
>CAUCXP010000087.1 GCA_958446785.1 uncultured Collinsella sp.
ATGTGGGGACGGGGCGGAAATGGTAGATTCTCTCGTCCTTTGAGACCTGATAAATAAGAAGGCCGCCCATTTTTGCGATGGGCGGCCTTTGATTTGGTCCGATGCGTCTGTGTATCGGGGGCGTTCTACTCTTCGGCAATACTATCGAGGATGCTGCGCATGATGGACACTAGGATGCTGCCCATAAAGGCCGAGCCAAAGCCGGCGATGGAGATGCCGACGCCCAGCAGGTTGACCGACAGGTAGCTCGCGAGTTCGAGCATAAAGCTGTTGACGACAAGTTGGAAAATGCCCAGCGTAATGATCGTGAGCGGCAGCGAGATGACCGTCAGGAACGGCTTGACGAACGAATCGACGATGTTCAGGAACAGTCCCACGAAGGCGAAGCAGACCCAGGCTTCGGCAAAACCGAAGGGCTGGATGCCGGGAACGAGGAACGTGGCAATCGCGATGGCGATTGAGGTGAAGAGCCAGTTAAGCATAAAGCGCATGGTGTGAATCCTTTCTTGCGCAGGGTGCGTCGGTAACGCGTGAAGCGGTTTGCTGCGGCAGCTTGGGCGGCCGCGCGGGTATGCCGCCTTGTTCGGCCGCCCATTGTCTCAGATATTCGTGGAGCTTACGTGCGCATTCGGTTTCAAAACGGCGTTCGTCCTAAAAAACGTGCCGCTGGCAGAGAGTATTGTCGCTTTAGTTTGGTGGTGTGCTACACTGCTACGGGCAAATGGCCCATGCATAGTTTTATTGCATATTACGGGTGAACGATGCCCGATGTCAGTATCAACTTCGATGCCTTTTGGCGGGTTTGGCGGTGATCGATGAACATCGAGAACATGTTTGACAAGCCTGATGTCAAGCAGCTAGTCCACGCATTTAGTCTTTTGGATGACGAGAAGGATATCCAGGCGTTTTTGACCGATATCTGCACGCCGCGCGAGATCTGTGATCTTTCGCAACGCTTGCAGGTCGCGCGTTATTTGGATGAGGGCGAGCCCTATGTTGAGGTTCAGGCCCGCACGGGCGCTTCGTCCACCACGGTGAGTCGTGTTTCCAAGGCGCTCAACGGCGAGTACGGTGGCTATCGTAAGATCCTCATCAAGCTGGAGGATGGCGAGTAGGCCAACGGCAACAAACGAATCAGCTGGAGCCGCCCCTTCGGGGGCGGTTTTTGTGTGTCGAAATTGATCCCTTGGGGACGGAGGAAAACGGATCATCGAGGGGATCTGGTGCATTGGGGCCAGGTTGTCCGTGCGGGCGGGTAGGATAGATGTGTTGAATATTGCGAACAGTTTGAGTGGAGGACCATGCCTGTTCGAATCTATACCACTAATGCCGGCACGGATTTGAGCGATGCCGAGGCGGCGCTGCTGGCCGACCTGGTTGCCTGCCACGGGCGCGCTGTTCTGTTGGCGCCAACATTTGCCGAGCTCGACCTGTGCCGCCATGATGCGGCGGAAGCCGGGGTTTCGCTGGGCATCGACTACAAGACGCCTACATCGTGGCTCCGCTCGCTTTGGGAGCTTTTGGGCGACGGGCGCGGTTTCGTCGACAACCTGCAGCGCCAGATGCTGTTTTCGGACATGGTAGCGCGCCTCGACGACGCCGACCTGCAGCCGCTTTCGCGCAGCCAGGGCACGGTGCGTATGCTCGCGCGTATGGCTCGCGATGTGCTGCCGGGTGTGGCAGGGACAGGCACCGAGCGTTGCTGCGACAACGTTTGCAAGCCCAAGCCCAAAAGCGACGCCGAGGCTCGCGTGTTTGAACTTTTGTGCGCCTATGCGCGCGGTTTGGACCGTCGAGATATGGTCGAGCCCTGCGAGGCGGCTGACATTATGGCCGATGCCCTGGCCGATAACCTGCCGGCGTGCACCCGCGCCGTATGCGTGCGCGGTATCACGTCGTTTACGCACGGCCTGCTCGAGCTGCTGTCTGCCGTGGCGAACAATGGGGGAGAGGTCGTCGTACTGCTTGCCTGCGAGCAGGCGGCGATGCGCGAGGAGCTTGCCGCGGCATTTGATGCCCGCGGTGTGCTGTTCGAGGCCGCGCCGCTGAGGGAGGACGCCGTCGCGTCTGATGCCGCTTGCGGGACCGCCGCTCAGCCTGCCTTTATTGAGGTCGCCGGCCCCCATGCCCGTGCCCATGCTTATGCGGACGCCATCGATAAGTTGGCGAAAACGCACAAGGAGTCCAAGGACGATAAGGCTGCTGCAACGCCCGCCGACCCCGTACGCGTGCTCGTTGTTTCTGCCCGGGCACCCCAGCTGTTCGGTGAGCTCGCCTCTCGTCTGGCGGCTCGTCATATCGCTGCCGAGACAGTTGAGTTCACGGCGTTTTCTCAATCCATTGCGGGCAGGCAGTTCACGGCGCTCGCCAACCTGATCGAGCGTATGAAGGCCGCCGACGAAGGGGCAGCTTCTAAGACTGAGTGGTGGCCCGCGCCGGAGCTTACCGACTGGATTTACAGTCCGCTTTCGGGCGCTGATGCCGTCAATGCCCGTACCTTCGATAAGAATATGCGTCTCTCGCGCAGCAAGACTACCGCGGGCGTTAAGAGCCTGCTGCAGAGCGTCCAAGGCCAGGTGAGGGGCGCGCGCAAGGCGGCGAGCGACGAGAACTGGTTTAAGAACGTGCCGTGCGTGGTCTCGGACGTGTTCCAGGCGCTGTGGCGTGACAAGCCCGTGACGGCGCTCAAGGCCATGCTTGCCGTTGCCGAGGCGTTGCCCGATCGCTCGCTGGGCAGCTTGGATGGCCAAGCCCGTCGCCAAGCGGAGGTGGCCCTGCTGCGCCACGTCATCGGCATCCTTATGAATGGCGCCCGCGCGCTCGACGTGTCGCAGGCCGCGATCGTGCCCGTGCTCGATGGCATTCGCACCAAGGTGGACAAGCGTAGTACCGCCTACGATTACGAGACCTACGAGGTTGACCGTGCGCCACGTGCTCAGGTTCGTTTTGCTTCGCTTGCCGATGCGGCGGCTCTGCGCCCCGGCAGCTACGATGCTGTGCTGTTTGCCGATGTCGATCTGGACAGCTATCCGCTCTCGCACGAGGAGGGACCGCTGGCTACGCTGACGGCGAGCCTTGGTCGCGAGGGCGTGACGCTTGAGCCTGCGGCCCTGCTGCGCGTGCGCTTTGGCCGTGCGATGCAAGCGTCGCGTGGTCCGGTTGCGCTCGCCCGCGTGACGCACGATCGCCAGGCGCGCGAGTGCTATCCGGCTGCCGTGTGGACCGAGCTGCGGGCGCACGCCGAGGCCGCTGACGCCGACAAGGCCGCTGACGATGCTAGGGCCGCTGACGATGCTAAGGCCGCTGACGATGCTAAGGCCACTGGTGACGCTAAGGCCGCTGACGCCGACAAGGCGAAGTGCGTGGGTGAGGGCGATATCGTAAGGGACTTCGATCCCGCGGCAGGCGAAGGTCTCAAGCGCGAGCGCGTGACCTGTGAAGCCCCTCAGCATCTGAGTGCCGAGGCCGTGCCGTATTTGGTCCTGCGCCGTCGCGATGGCGAGGGCGAGGGCGCGCCGCTCGTGCCGCGCCTGACGTCCGCCTCGCAGATCGAGGCCTATTCCACCTGCCCGCTGTGCTGGTTCGTCTCGTATCGCGTCAAACCTCAGTCCATCGATGCGGGCTTTGGCAACATGGAGAAGGGCAACTTTGTCCATGACGTGCTGGAGCACTTGCATGCACGTCTTCCGCAGGAGGGCATGGAGCGCGTGACGCCCATGAACCTGCCGCGCGCCAAGGAGCTGCTGCACGAGGTCTTTGCCGAGACCCTGGCCGAGCACGCCGGCAAGCGCGGTACCGAGGGCCCGCTGGTGCCGCTCTCTCCGGTGGAGGAGCGCCAGGTGGCCGAGATTTTGCCGCAGCTGGAGGGTGTGCTTGCCTATGAAGCCGAGGCGCTGACTCCTTTTGCTCCGCGCTACCTGGAGTTTGCCTTTAACGATCTTAAAGTTGAGTATGCCGGTTGGCCACTCGGTGGGCGCATCGACCGCGTTGACGTGGATGCCGAGAATCGCGCCGTGGTAATCGACTACAAGCATCGTTCGGGTGTCGAGGAGTTTAAGCTCGCCGACCCCACGGTGCGCGACGAGGAATCGGGCACGGCGCCCATCGACGACCCGCGCTGGTTGCCGCCACATACCCAGACGCTCATCTACGCCCAGGCCATGCGTCGGGCGCTGGATTTGGACACCCGCGCGGCGCTCTACTTTTCGACCAAGGGCGGCAAGCCGGCGTTGCGCGGCGCCGCGAGCACCGAGCTGCTCGAGGAAGAGCGCGGCGACGGTCGCATCCCGGGCCTTAAGAAAGGTTTCCCCGGCGAGGGTGGCAGCATGGACTTCGATGCGCTACTCGATCGCGTGGAGACCGGCATCGCCGAGCGCCTACGCGAGCTCGAGGCAGGCAACGTTGCCGCCGTCGACCCGACGTCGGCTCAGGCCGCGCATGCGCGCTGCTCGTATAACCACGAAGGAACGTTTGTAAGGAGGGACGTGTAGACCATGGATCTTTCGACTTTGATGCCGCAACAGCTGCAGATCGTCAAAACGCTCGACCGTCCGCTGTTTGTCTCGGCGGGCGCCGGTTCGGGTAAGACCTTTACCCTTACGCGCCGCATCGTCTACGCGCTCTCGCCCGAATCCGGTCCGTTTGTCGAGCATCTGGATCAGGTGCTCGCCATTACCTTTACCAAAGATGCCGCGGCCGAGATTCGCGACCGCGTGCGTCGCGCGCTTATCGAAGAGGGTATGGACGAAGAGGCCCTGACCGTCGACGACGCTTGGATTTCGACCATTCACGGTATGTGCTCGCGTATCCTGCGCGCGCACGCGCTGGAGCTGGGCATCGATCCCGAATTCACGGTGCTCACCGATACCGATGAGCTTATGGATCAGGCTGTCGAGCATGTGCTGGGGCGCGCGACGGCGCCCGATGCCGCGCCTGAGCTCGCCGCCTCGCTTAAGGCCCTCTACGCTTGGTATCCCATGGCGGGCGAGGGCGGGCCGTTTGGCGCCGGTACGACCGTCAAAGGTCTGGTGCGCGACCTGCTGGAGCTATCGAGCCAGCTGCCGGGCGGCATGGACGATGTGTGCGTGGCGCGCGGCCAGGCCGATACCTCGGCACTCGCCGATGCCTATCGCGCGGCGTTGGGTGCGAGCAAGGCCGCGACCGAGAAAGCGCAGGTGGCACTCGATGCCATCGACGCGTTTGAGGCGAGCGGCAAAACCATGGAGGATGCGGCGCGACTCATGATGTCGTGCAGCATGCCTCGGGCGAGCAAGGCGTTTCCTAAGGAGCAGGTGGAGCTGCTCAAGGCCGAGGCCGCCGATGCATTTATCAATATCGTGCTTGCCTGCGGCGGTCCGGCGCTCGATGCGCTGGTGGGGCTTGCTCGTGCTGTGGAGGCGGAATACCGCGCGCTCAAGGCTGACCAGTCCGCGCTTGATAACAACGACCTGCTGCGCATGGCGTACGAGGCGCTGCGCGATTATCCCGCCATCCGAGCGGCCTATGAGGGTCGCTTTAAGATGGTCATGATCGATGAGTTCCAGGATACCGACCAGATGCAGGTCGATTTGATCCGTTACCTGACGGGTGTGGGGGAGCGCGCACTGTGCACCGTAGGCGATGCGCAGCAGTCGATCTACCGCTTCCGTGGTGCCGAGGTCGAGGTGTTCCGTCGCCAGGAGCTCAAGGTGGGCTCGACGACGGCGTCCGAGACGGTCGCCACGTCCGATGCCCCCGCCGGCGAGCTCGTCAAGCTTGTACGCAACTTCCGCAGCCACGATGAGGTGCTGCGCTATGTGGCGCGCGTCTTTGACGGCGACACCGGTGGTTTGATGCAGGGGTTCTTGGATCTTGAACCGAGCGACGAACGCGAGGACAAGCTCAAGGCGAAGGCATCGCGCCGCCAGGCGCTGCTCGTTGCCGGCGGCAGCACCCAGGAGCGAACGCAGGCGAAAGCTCGTGCGATTGCGGAGCGATTTCAAGCACTCGTTAAAGCGGGCCAGCCCCAGGGCAGCATGGTCCTGCTGCTGGGCCGCATGACCAACGCCGATGTCTATGCGCAGGCCTTCCGCGACCAGGGGCTCGACTGCGTGATCGCAGGCGGCTCGGTCTTTGCCCAGGCAGCCGAGGTGCAGACGGTGCGTGCCCTGGTCTGCGCACTCGCCAATCCGGCCGATACGGCGCAGGGCCTTATGCCACTGCTCGCCTCGCCGATGTTTGCGCTCGGCGCCCAGGAGTTCCTGGCGCTGGCGACCAAGCTCGATAGCGAGACGGGGGAGACCTCGCGCCGGAATATCGACGTGGGCATCATGAGTGATTTCGACGTGCCGGGTTTGCAAGACTTGCCGCTCGTGACGCGTGCCCGCGAGGTGCTGCGCTACGCGCTTCGTCGCGTGGGACGCGATTCGTTCGCCGCCATCGCGCGCGACGTGGTCAATGCCTCCGGCTGGTTCGTGCGTCTGGCGCAGCGTGGTCCCGAGGGCAAGGCCATCGCCGCCAACGTGCTCAAGGCGCTCGACGCCGTGGCCGAGGCAGAGGTCGAGCTCGGCAATTCTCCGCGCTCCATCGCGCTCGCCTTCGACCGCTTCTTGGCGGGCAAGGAGGCCCCGGGCGCGC
>CAUCXP010000088.1 GCA_958446785.1 uncultured Collinsella sp.
GCCGGGAGGGGTTATCTAAGCCGACATCCCGCAGCCGCGAAGCGGCGAGGACGTCGGCGTGATAACCCCGCAGGCCTTGCGCCGGCGGGAAGGAACCTACTTCACGACCAAGATATCGCAGTCCGTGTTGCGCAGCAGGAACGTCGAAATCGAGCCCAGGAGCGCGTACTTAATTGAGGACAAGCCGCGGGCACCGCAGAGCACCAGATCGGGCTTGACCACGTCGAGCATCTCATCCTTGAGCGTCTCACGAATGCGGCCGGTACGAATCATGACCTCGACCTCGGGGATGTCGGGATTGGCCTTGGCCTCCTCGAGCTGCTTGGCGATGGAGTTGTTAAAGGCCTCCTCCAAGCCGTTGACCAGGTCGACCGGATAGGAACCGGCGCTCTCGAGCGCGGTGGAGTCGATGACGTGGCCGATGATCAGCTTAGCGCCGTTGTTCGCGGCGACCTTGATGGCGCGTGCGAGCACAAAATCCTGCTGCTCAGTACCGTCGAGTGAAACAAATACCTTGGTGTAGCCCTCGTTCATGGTTTCCTCCTTGGTCTATCGCACGGGCGCGGGGCTCGTGCGTCGGGCGGGCGCGGGCGCGTTGGCCGCCGGACACTTTATCTTGTTGCAGTTATACCCAAGGATTTCGATTTGACCGCTCGCAATTCTGTGAACGGGCGAGTTTTTTGGTAAGGGTAGGCGCGGTCGCACCGCCAACGGTTGATAATGGGACATCGCCCGCATCGTCCGCAGAACATCTACCGGCGGGTGTCTAACGAGGGGGTCCCTTTGGATATTATCGAGCTTCTAAAATCTGCCTTCATGGGCCTGGTCGAGGGCATCACCGAATGGCTGCCCGTTTCGTCGACGGGTCACATGATCTTGGTGGACGAGTTCGTCAAGATGAACGTGAGCGAGACGTTCTGGAATATGTTCCTGGTCGTGATTCAGCTCGGCGCCATTCTGGCCGTCTGTGTGCTGTTCTTCCATGAGCTCAATCCGTTCTCGCCCAGCAAGGGCAAGGAGGGCCGTCGCGACACCTGGGTGCTGTGGGGCAAGATTGTGCTCGGCTGCATTCCTGCGGCAGCGATCGGCCTGCCGCTCAACGACTGGATGGAGGAGCATTTCTACAACGCTCCCGTCGTGGCGCTGGCGCTCATTGTGTACGGCGTGCTGTTTATCGTGATCGAGAACTGGCGCGCGAGCAAGCGCGAGGAAATGGCCGTTGCCGGTTCGTTTGGTTCGCGTGCTGTGGTGGCGGGCGGACGTCCCGCCGGTGCGCACTTTGCGGCGTCCGCCGCGGCTACCGTTGAGGATGAGGACGATGACGAGAATCTGGACTTTGGTTCCATCGCCACGCTCGAGGACCTGAGCTGGAAGACTGCGCTGGGTATCGGCTGCTTCCAGGTGCTTTCGCTGGTGCCCGGTACGTCTCGCTCCGGCTCTACCATCATCGGTGGCCTGCTTTTGGGCTGCACGCGTTCGGTGGCGTCCAAGTTCACGTTCTTCCTGGCCATCCCTGTCATGTTTGGCGCGAGTGCGCTCAAGCTGGTCAAGTACTTCATCAAGGGCGGCACGTTCGGCGCCAACGAGGTCGCTATCTTGGGCGTGGGCTGCGCTGTGGCCTTTGTGGTTTCGCTCATCGCCATCAAGTGGCTCATGGGCTTCGTCCGCCGTCACGACTTTAAGTGCTTCGGTGTCTACCGCATCATCCTGGGTATCGTGGTGCTTGCGTACTTCTTTGTCCTGGAGCCCATGCTCGGCCTGTAACTTGGTTGACGCTGCACGGCGACCGGAGCGACAACTTGTCATTCAAAGGGGGCGGCATGACCAAAAGGTCTATGCCGCCCCCTTTTCATGCCAATTTGTTCGCCCTGGCCGCTGCTCGCTGCTGCTGCCGTGACATCGGTGGCTCCGTGATTGGTGCAATGGGGTCAGGTTTGGCGGCGACGCACGGAGTCGTGGTGTGATTTGCGTCGGTGTCCGCGCGGCTCGGTATACTGGTACGGCTCAAACTATGGCGCTGCCCGCAGGCGCGCCGTCCGTCAGATGAGGAGTCGCCCATGACCCAGCCCTTGCCCTGGGAAAAGAACGCCGCGGTACCCGTGCCGCCCGCGCCGGAACCCGTGCCGCTCGATGCGTACACTGCCCCCGCTGCGCCGGAGCCCGAGCTCGTCCCGCTCGACATCTACGACGCCCCGGCTCCGGCACCCAAGCCCGCTAAGCCGCTTGTCGACATCGACAGTCTTAACCCCGCCCAGCGCGAGGCCGTCCTGACCACCGAGGGTCCGTTGCTGGTCCTTGCCGGTGCTGGCTCGGGCAAGACCCGCGTCCTGACCTTCCGCATCGCCCATATGCTCGGTGATCTGGGCGTTAAGCCCTGGCAGATCCTTGCCATCACGTTTACCAACAAGGCTGCGGCCGAGATGCGCGAGCGTCTGGCGGCACTTATTCCCAGCGGTACCCGCGGCATGTGGGTGTGCACCTTCCATGCCATGTGCGTGCGCATGCTGCGCGAGGACGCCGACCTGCTGGGCTACACCGGTCAGTTCACCATCTACGATGACGACGATTCCAAGCGCATGGTGCGCGACATTATGCAGGCACTCGGCATCGAGCAAAAGCAGTTCCCCATCAACATGATCCGCAGCAAGATCAGCTCGGCTAAAAACGCCATGATCGGGCCCGAGGACATGCTCAAATCCGCCGACAGCCCCAATGACAAAAAGGCCGCGCAGGTCTACCTGGAGCTGGAGCGTCGCCTGCGCGCCGCCAACGCGATGGACTTCGACGACCTGCTCGTGCGCGCGCTCGAGCTGCTGCGCACCCGCCCCGAGGTGCTCGACAAGTACCAGGAGCGCTTCCGCTACATTAGCGTCGACGAGTATCAGGACACCAACCACGTCCAGTACGAGATCGCCAACCTGCTGGCCGCCAAGTACCAAAACCTCATGGTCGTAGGTGACGACGACCAGTCCATTTATAGCTGGCGTGGCGCCGACATCACCAATATCCTGGACTTTGAGAAGGACTTTAAAAACTGCAAGACCGTCAAGCTGGAGCAGAACTACCGCTCCACGGGCCATATCCTGAGCGCCGCCAACGCCGTGGTGCGTCACAACTCGCAGCGCAAGGACAAGCGCCTGTTTACGGCCGAGGGCGATGGCGAGAAGATCCAGGCTTTCCAGGCAAGCGATGAGCGCGACGAGGGCCGCTGGATTGCCGGCGAGATCGAAAAGCTGCACTCCAAGGGCACGAGCTACGACGACATCGCTGTGTTCTATCGCACCAACGCCCAGTCGCGTATTCTCGAAGATATGTTCCTGCGTGCGGGCGTGCCCTACAAGATCGTGGGCGGCACGCGATTCTTCGACCGTGCCGAGATCCGCGACGTCATGGCCTACCTCAAGATGATCGTAAACCCGGCCGACGAGATGAGCGTCAAGCGCGTCATCAACACGCCGCGCCGCGGCATCGGCTCCACCTCGATCCAAAAGATTGAGCAGCTGGCGCGCGACAACCGTTGCTCGTTCTTCCAGGCCTGCGAGATTGCGACAGCCGAGACGGGCATGTTTAGCGCCAAGGTGCGCAATGGCCTGTCGAGCTTTGTGGCGCTGGTGCGCGAGGGCCGTCGCATGGACGGCGAGCTCAAGGACGTCGTCGAGATGATTGTTGACAAGACGGGCCTGCTGCAGGCCTTCCGCGCCGAGGGCACCATGGAGTCCGAGAGCCGCGCCGAGAACATCCAGGAATTCCTGGGCGTTGCGGCGGAATTTGAGGAGACGCACGAGGATATCGAAGGCACGCTCGAGAGCTTGGAAGAGCTGCGCGCAGCCGGTGTTGCCGATGTGCCTGCCAGTGCCGAGCCCGAGCCCGTTGTGGTGAGCACACCTGCGCCCGAACCGGGGCCGTCTGCCCCGGCATCCTCGTTCGAGGCACTTGTCGGCGCTCGTGACGCTGCGGGCTCTAATCCGCTCGGTAGCTTGGCTGCTCCGGCGCTATCTCCGCAGGATACCCTGGCCGCCGCCATCGCGGGCAACGCGTATGCCGCGCCGACAGAGATGCCGGCGGGTGCCGTGCATGCCGACGAGATCGAGCGTACCTACGGTCCGCTCACCTGCAAGGCGCTGCCGGCACTCATGGAGTGGCTGGCCCTGCGCTCCGACTTGGATTCCCTGGCCGGCGAGACGCATGCCATCACCATGATGACCATTCACTCCGCCAAGGGCCTGGAGTTCCCTGCGGTGTTCGTGGCCGGCATGGAGGAGGGTATCTTCCCGCACGTGCACGACTTTGGCGGCAGCGATGATCCGGGCAAGCTCGAGGAGGAGCGCCGCCTGGCCTACGTCGCCATCACGCGTGCCCGTAAGCGCCTGTTCTTGACCTATGCGGCCACGCGTCGCACCTACGGCTCGACCTCTGCCAACCCGCGCTCGCGCTTCCTCAACGAGATTCCGTTTGAGGATATCGAGTTTAGCGGTATCGGCTCTGCCGGTTTTGAGGGCACGGGCTGGGAGAAGCGCGGCGACCGTCACGGCACCTTTGGTTCGGGCATGGGCTCGGATATGTATGGCGGCAAGGTGTTCGGTTCGCATACGCGCTCGACCGGCGGTTCCGGTTCGCGCGGCGGATCGAGCTTTGACGACTTCTTTGGCGGCAGCACTTATGGCACCGAGCGCCATCGTGGGGTTTCGCCCGACGCCGGCCGCGTTGCCTCGACCTTTGGCTCGGGCGCGCCGCGAGCCAAAAAGCCGTCGTCCAAGGTGTCGCCGACGGTGGAGCGCAAGGTCGATCACGCTAGCGCGTCGCAGGACTTTGCCGCGGGCGATACCGTGAGCCACAAGACCTTTGGCACGGGTACCGTGATCTCGGTCGCCGGAGACATGATCGAGGTCCAGTTCGAAAAGACCGGCCAGACCAAAAAGCTGATGAAGGGCTTTGCACCGATCGTTAAGCTGTCGTGATCCCGCCCAGGTCCTTAGATAACGTTGCTTGCTGGCGTCGCTCTGCTCGTCCGCCTTTTTGGTCTGGAGAGCCGGGTGGGCTGATAAATAGATATGAGTAGGGGCTCCTCCGTTGATGAACGGGGGAGCCCCTTGTTGCTTTTTGATTGTCGTAACTAGCCAGAGGCTCGCCGGGATGGGGCGCGGGGTTTGGTCGATCGCGAGTTCCGCACGAGCCGGAGAGCACTTAATGTGCTCTCCGTGCGAGCAGGACTGCCCGAGCAGGCGACCAAACCCCGCGCCCCATCCCGGCGAGCGCTCGGGGACCGGTAGCTTACAGGTGGCTGACGATCAGTTCCATCTTGCCTTCGAGGTCGATGGAGGTGACGGTGCTTGGGGCCAGCAGGTGGCTTCCCTTGTGGACGGGGTCGCCGCAGACGGTGCCTTCGCCGTCGATGACCGACAGGCACATGAAGGGCCAGTGCTGGTCGAGGGTCTTGCTGCCGTCGACGCGCACGCGATCGACGGTGTAGCAGGGGTTGGACTCGAGCTCGGTTACGCCGTCGACCTCGGGTGCAGTCACGGTGCCGTCGGTCGGAGCCTGGACATCAAAATCGATGCAGTCGAGGCTCTGCTCAATGTGCAGCGGGCGCAGCTTGCCGTCGGTGCCGGGGCGGTCGTAGTCGTACAGGCGATAGGTCACGTCGCTCGACTGCTGCGTTTCCAAAATGAGCGTGCCGGTCTTGATGGCGTGAACGGTGCCGGAGTCTATCTGAAAAAAGTCGCCTTTGTGAATCGGCAGCACGTTGAGCATATCGTCCCAGCGGCCGTCCTCGATCATCTGTGCGGCCTCGGCGCGGTCATGCGCGCGCTGGCCGACGATGATCGTGGCACCGGGCTCGCAGTCCAGGACATACCAGCACTCGGTCTTGCCCAGGCTGCCGTTCTCGTGCTCGGCGGCATACTCGTCGTTGGGATGAATCTGGATCGAAAGGTCGTCCTTGGCGTCCAGAATCTTAATGAGCAGCGGGAACTCCTTGCCCTCGCAGTCGCCAAAGAGCTCACGGTGCTCGGCCCACAGCCACGATAGCGTGTGGCCGGCATACGGACCCTCCGCAATCTGGCAGTCGCCGTTGGGGTGGGCCGAGATGGCCCAGCACTCACCGATGGGGCCCTCGGGAATGTCGTAACCAAATACGGTTTCGAGCTGGCGGCCGCCCCAGATCTTCTCGTGGAAGATCGGCGTCAGTTTAATCAAATCGGACATGTGCATACTCCCATAAGGTTGTGCGGGTGCCGCGTAAAACAGCTCAAAACGAGCACCCACCGGATTACAAAACTAGGCCAGCGTTACGTTGTGCAGCTCAAAGCGGTCGCCTACGTTGTGCGAGATAGAATATTCAAACGCGGTGCCGCTATCCAAGAAGCCAATCTGGTTGAGTTCGAGCAGGGGAGAGCCGGGTTTGGTATCCAGGCGCTCAGCCTCTTCCTCAGTTGCCGCGACAGCGCGAATGGTACGGTGGAAACTCGAAATCTTCAGCCCGCATTGCTCGCGGATAAAGCCGTAGACCGATCCGTACAGGTCCTTCTTTTTAAGG
The DNA here is from genome assembly GCA_958446785.1 of uncultured Collinsella sp. Taxonomy (GTDB): domain Bacteria; phylum Actinomycetota; class Coriobacteriia; order Coriobacteriales; family Coriobacteriaceae; genus Collinsella. Next base: position 6,536 of record CAUCXP010000088.1, read on the forward strand.
CCCGGGATCAGTTCGAGCGGCATATAGGTGTACTCGATGACGATGGGCTTCTCGTCGACCTGG
>CAUCXP010000089.1 GCA_958446785.1 uncultured Collinsella sp.
CGTCGAGGGCATCAAGGATCGTATGGTCGCTGCCGCACGCGAGGCCGCGCCCGCCGTGGTGGACGCCGCGCAGAAGGCCGCGACCGCGGCTGCCGAGAAAGTTGCCGAGGCAGTTGCCGATGCCAAGAACGCGGCAGGGGAGACGCTCACCGCTGACGCAGCCACGCCCAACGTTGCCGAGTCCGTAACCGCCACCGCCGCCCACGCCCCCGAAGGCGCGATCTTCAACCCCGAGGCCGCCCGCGGCAACCTGCACCTGGGCATCGACGTGGGCTCCACCACCGTCAAGCTTGCCGTGCTCAACGATGACAACCAGATCGTCTACGCCAAGTACCAGCGCCACCACACCGACGTCCGTGCCTGCGCCCGCGATCTGTTCGAGGGCGCCGCGACTGTGCTGCCGACGGCCCAGATGACCTGCGCCATCACCGGCTCGGGCGGTCTGCTGCTGTCCCAGTGGCTCGACTTGGAGTTTGTCCAGGAGGTCATCGCCAGCAAACGCGCCGTCGAGACCCTTATCCCGGCCACCGATGTCGCCATCGAGCTGGGCGGTGAGGACGCCAAGATCATCTACTTTGACAACGGCATCGAGCAGCGCATGAACGGCACCTGCGCCGGCGGCACGGGCGCGTTCATCGATCAGATGGCCACTCTGCTGCACACCGACGCGAGCGGCCTCAACGAGCTCGCGGCCAACGCCACCACCATCTATCCCATCGCCAGCCGTTGCGGCGTCTTTGCCAAGACCGACGTGCAGCCGCTCCTCAACGAGGGCGCCCGCCCCGAGGACGTCGCCGCTTCCATCTTCCAGGCCGTCGTGACCCAGACCATCTCGGGCCTGGCGTGCGGCCGTCCCATTCGCGGTAACGTCGCCTTCCTGGGCGGCCCGCTGCAGTATCTCTCCGAGTTGCGCCACCGCTTCTACCTCACGCTCAACCTGGACGAGGAGCACCGCATTGTGCCCCAAAACGCCCACCTGTTTGTGGCGAGCGGCGCTGCCATGGCGCACGAGTCCAACAAGCTCAGCACGTTCCCGCAGCTTATCGAGGCCATCGACAGCCTGGGTGACACGCAGGGTGCCGAGGTCGAGCGCCTGGATCCGCTCTTTGCCACCGACGAGGACTTTGCCGAGTTCAAGAACCGCCACGACCAGGAAGTCGTCCCCAAGGGTAAGCTCGACGGCTACACCGGCCGTGTGTTCATCGGCATCGACGCCGGCTCCACCACCATGAAGGCCGCGCTCGTGGGCGAGGACGGCCAGCTGTTGCACACCTGGTACGGCAACAACAACGGCGACATCCTGGGCACGGCCAAGGTCATCATGGCCGATTTCTACAATCACATCCCTGCCGGCTGCACCATCGGCCACGTGACCACCACGGGCTACGGCGAGGCGCTGCTCATCGAGGCCCTCAAGGCCGATTCCGGCGAGATCGAGACCGTCGCGCACCTGCGCGGCGCCAAGGCATTCCTGCCCGGTGTCGAGTTTATCCTGGACATCGGCGGCCAGGACATGAAGTGCCTGCGCGTGAAGGACGGCGTCATCGAGCACATTATGCTCAACGAGGCCTGCTCATCGGGCTGCGGCAGCTTTATCGAGAGCTTCGCCGTGTCCATGAACATGGACGTGCGCGCGTTCGCCGATGCCGCCATCCATGCCAAGGCCCCGGTCGATTTGGGCAGCCGCTGCACGGTCTTTATGAACTCGCGCGTCAAGCAGGCGCAAAAGGAAGGTGCCACGGTGGGCGACATCGCGGCCGGCCTGTCCTATTCCGTCATCAAGAATGCCCTGTTCAAGGTCATTAAGCTGCGCGACCCCAAGGAGATCGGCAGCCAGGTGATCGTTCAGGGTGGCACCTTTATGTCCGATGCCACGCTGCGCGCATTTGAGCAGCTCACCGGCGTGCACGCCGTGCGTCCCGACATCGCCGGCTGCATGGGTGCTTACGGTGCGGCCCTGCTCGCCCGCGACCGCGCCGGCGCCGACGGCACCTCGACCATCCTTTCTGCCGAGGACATCGCGCACCTCACCGTGACGCAAAAACACGTCCGCTGCGGCCGTTGCTCCAACAACTGCCAGCTCACCGTCAACGATTTTGGCGGCGGCAGGCGTTTCATTACCGGTAACCGCTGCGAGAAGGGTGCCGGCCACAAAAAGCAAAAAACCGAGGCTCCTAACCTCTTTAAAAAGAAAAACGAGCTGCTCTTTAACCGCGAGGTGCTGAGCCCCGACGAGGCCCCGCGCGGCACCGTGGGTATCCCGCGCGCACTCAATATGTACGAGAACTACCCCTTCTGGCATGCGTTCTTTACGCGCCTGGGCTTTAGCGTGCAGCTGTCCGACCAGTCGAGCAAGAAGACCTACCAGGCGGGCATCGAGTCCATGCCGTCCGAGAGCGTGTGCTATCCGGCAAAGATGAGCCACGGCCATGTGATGAACCTTATCGACCGCGATGTCGACTTCATCTGGATGCCGTGCGTGCGCTGGGAGCGCAAGGAGGATCCGACGGCTGGCAACTGCTATAACTGCCCCATCGTCATGAGCTACCCCACGGCGTTGGCACTCAACATCGACGAGATCCGCGAGCAGAACATCGAGTTCCTGTATCCGTTTGTGCCGTATCACGACAAGACCGAGCTCAAGCGCCGTCTGTACCAGGTGCTCGCCGTCGACCGTGTGGCCGATGCGCAAGCTGGTCGCGGTCGCGTGCGTGGGCCCAAGATCACGCGCTCCGAGGTCGATGCCGCTGTCAACGCTGCCTTTGAGGCCGATGCGCGTTTCCATGAGGACATCCAGACCATGGGCGAGGAGGCTCTTAAGTGGGTCGAGGACCACGGTGGCCACGGCATTGTGCTCGCCGGCCGCCCCTACCATAACGACCCCGAGATCAACCACGCCCTGCCCGAGCTTATCTCGAGCTTTGGCTTTGCGGTCTTTACCGAGGATTCGCTTGCGCACCTGGTGAAGCCCGAGCGCCCGATTCGCGTCGTCGACCAGTGGATGTACCACAGCCGCCTGTACGCCGTCGCCCGTTTTGTGACGATGCGCAACGACCTGGATCTGATCCAGCTCAATTCGTTCGGCTGCGGCCTGGATGCTCTGACCACCGACCAGGTGCAGGAAATCCTGGAGGCCAGCGGCAAGATCTACACCGTGCTCAAGATCGACGAGGTGTCCAACCTGGGCGCCGCGCGCATCCGCATCCGCTCGCTCATGGCGGCGCTCAAGGACCAGGAGGCCGAGCGCTTGGCCGAGGCCACGGCTGCGGGCGAGGTCTTTGAGCAGGGCGATGCCGCGCCGGTGGCGCCCTCCACGGATGCCCCCGCGTTCGCAAGCCGTAAGTACACTTTCGTGGCGCAGCGCGAGAGTGCTTCGACCGCGTGGCCCAAGGTGCCCTTTACCGAGCAGATGCGCGACGAGGGCTACACCATCCTGTGCCCGCAGATGGCGCCGATTCACTTTGACCTGGTCAAAGAGGTGTTCCGCGGTGCCGGCTACAACTTGGAGCTGCTGCCCTCGACCGATCACGACGCCGTCGAGGCCGGCCTGCGCTACGTGAACAACGACATCTGCTATCCGTCGATCCTGGTGACGGGCCAGATCATGGAGGCCATCGAGAGCGGTCGGTACGACCTGTCCAAGACGGCCGTGGTTATCAGCCAGACTGGCGGCGGCTGCCGTGCCACCAACTACATCGCGCTCATCCGCAAGGCCCTGCGCGAGAGCGGCCACCCCGAGATCCCGGTGATCTCGCTTTCGGCCGTGGCACTCGGCGAGGACAACCCCGGCTTTAAGATTACGCCGGCGCTGCTTAAGCAGGCCGTGTACGCGGTGCTCTTTGGTGACGTGATGATGCAGATGCTCTACCGCTGCCGCCCGTACGAGGCCACGCCCGGTGCCGCCAACGCGCTCTACGAGGAGTACATGGCGCGTGCCCGCAAGCTGGCGCCCAAGTTTAACCGTCACAACTACACCAAGTTGTGCCGCGAGGCCATCCGCGCGTTCGACACCATGCCGCTCGTGGGCGAGGGCACCAAGCCGCGCGTGGGCGTGGTCGGTGAGATCTTGGTCAAGTTCCATCCCACGGCCAACAACCATGTGGTCGACGTGATCGAGCGCGAGGGCTGCGAGGCCGTGGTACCGGGCCTGCTCGACTTCTTCCTGTACTCCATGAGCAACGCCGAGCTGCAGAAAGACGAGCTGGGAAGTTCTGCCACTACGCGCGCGGGCATGCAAGCGCTTATTAAGCTCGTGGACTGGATGCGTACGCCGGTGGAGGAGCTGCTCGAAAAGTCCGAGCGCTTTGAGGTACCCGAGCGCATCGGCACCATGGCGGACAAGGCCCGCACGGTGCTTTCGGTGTGCAACAACATGGGCGAGGGCTGGTTGCTCACGGCCGAGATGCTCGACCTGATTGATCACGGCGCGCCCAACATCATCTGCACGCAGCCCTTCGCGTGCCTGCCCAACCACGTGGTGGGCAAGGCCGTGATCAAGGAGCTGCGCCGCCAGCACCCCGAGAGCAACATCGTCGCGGTGGACTACGACCCCGGCGCGTCCGAGGTCAACCAGCTCAACCGCATTAAGCTCATGATCAGCGTGGCCAAGGAAAACATGCGCGCCGGCAAGGGCTTTAAGCTCGAGAAGGTGGCGCCGCTCGCGATGGACGAGGTCACCGGCCAGATGCGTGCCCACGATGGCTGCGTGAGCTGCGGACCGGCCAGCGAGGAGGCCGTGGCATCGGTCGCCGAGCGTCTGGGGCGCGGCATTAAGAAGTAGACGGCCTGCTTTGGGCTAGATATGGGGCAAACGGGTGGTAGCCGTACCGGCTATCACCCGTTTTTGCTGGACATGGAACCCTGAGATAATGAACAGGTGTTGCCGCTCGCCGCAAATTACTGTCCGTTTATAGAACCTATGCCCGGCGTGCAGTCCTCTTGCGGTTGAATAAATACACATCTATGGAATTACGCAAGAGAGGACCGTTCCATGAGCTACAAGACCGTTTGTGTTGCCGGTGGCGGCGTGTTGGGAAGCCAGATTGCCTTTCAGGCTGCCTACTGCGGCTTTGATGTAACGATTTGGCTGCGCAGCGAGGGTAGCATCGGCCGCACCCAGCCCAAGATCGATCACGTGCGCAAGGAGTACATCGCTGCTATCGAGGGCATGGCGGACGGCACGGGCGAGTGGTGTGCCGGTATCGCCGATAGCGGCAAGCCCTTCGACAAGGAGGCGGCGCTCGCTGCCGTTGAGCGCGCCTACTCCACGCTCAAGCTGGAGCTCGATCTTGCCAAGGCCGTGGCCGACGCCGGCCTGGTCATCGAGTCTATGGCCGAGGACACCCAGGCAAAGATCGACTTCTACAAGAAGCTCGCCCCGGTTCTACCGCAAAAGACCGTCATCGTTACCAACTCTTCCACGCTGCTGCCGAGCACCTTTGCCAAGTACACCGGCCGCCCCGAGAAGTACTTGTCGCTGCACTTTGCCAACTCCATCTGGAAGAACAACATGACCGAGGTCATGGCGCAGGACCAGACCGACAAACGCTACTTCGACGAGCTCGTCGACTTTGCCAACGACATCCGCATGCTGGCGCTGCCCGTCAACAAGGAAAAGAACGGCTACCTGCTCAATTCCATGCTGGTGCCGTGGCTGCTTTCGGGCCTTGACCTGTATGTCTCGGGCGTGAGCGATCCCAAGAGCATCGACCTCGCGTGGACGCGTGGCACCGGTGCCCCCAAGGGTCCGTTTCGCGTATTCGACACGGTGGGAATCCAGACGGCCTACAACATCGTCATGCAGTATCAGAAGGTGCCGGGCTTGGTGAGCCCGCTGCTCAAAAAAATGATGATGCCCTACAACTTTAAGGCTATGGCGTCCGTCCTCAAGAAAATGCTCGACGAAGGCAAGCTGGGCGAAAGCTCGGGCGAGGGCTTCTTTACGTACTAAAAATGATCTCTTGGGGGTGGAAGCGTTGGGGATCTACGGTAGTATGCGACAAAATCTGAATTGATCGGGCAAGAGCTGTAGCGCGCGTTGACGTTTGACCAATGGAGCGCAAAAATGCACCGTTCGCCGATATTCCTCTCGCGAGTGGTTGCCATATGGTTTGATGTTGGAAACATATGACTGCCGCCGGGCTGCGGGTGACGTTTGCTCTGATATCGGAGGTACCAAGTATGTTTCACGCTCCGTTAAACAAGTATCGGGCTGGTTAATATGGGCCGCCGTACTATCTCGATAACCCTTGCAGTGGTTTGCCTAGCTGTGCTCCTGGGCGCTATGGGGCAGTTCGCTATAAGTCGAGAAACATCCTATATGCAGGAATGTGCTTCCGAAGGCTTCGCCATTGATGGTTACTATCGGGATGACAAAGCAGGCTTGGAAACCCTGGCCTTTCTTGAAGAGGATAACCATCGATGGCAGTTGGTCGGCAAGGGCGGCGGCTGCGTTGATGGACAGTTCGAGCGTATGGACGACCCCAACATTCTGGTATTAAAGAATGAAAACGGCGAAATATTTGGTACGGTCCACGTGGCGTATATTTCGCGCCGACGCGATCAGGGCTTGC
>CAUCXP010000090.1 GCA_958446785.1 uncultured Collinsella sp.
GAGCTTCTGGCCTGCCTGCCGGCAGATCAGGTAAGGGAAACGCAGGAGTTCTACGCGGAGGCCATCGCCGACCGTATGGAGGACGGCATGACGGAGGCCGAGGCTGTGGCCGCCATGGGCACGCTCGGTGAGGTCGCCGAGGCAACGCTCGACGAACTGCCCGCCGTGCCGCGCGCAATTGCGAGGACCAAGCGCAAGAGCACGGCGCTTCTATGGGCGCTCGCCATCGTGGGCTCTCCGGTATGGATTCCGCTGCTGCTCGCGTTCGTCGCCGTTGCCGCTACAGTCTACATCTGCATTTGGGTTCTTGCGCTCTGCGTGTGGATCGTGGCCGCGGCATTCGGGGGCGCGGGCGTGGTGGGGCTCCTGTTCACCGCGGACGGCATCATTATCGGGCATGTTCCGTACGTTTTAACCTCGATGGGAATGGGATTCGTTTCCATCGGTGTGGCGCTCCTCGCGGGAGCCGGTGCCTGGACGGCGTCCAAGCAGATCGCGTGCCTCTCTGCCCTTTGGGCGAAGAAAGCCGTTTCGCCCTTCTGGAAAGATCGAGGCAATAAGAGCCGCAGGGGCGCTGAAGCGGCGCCGCTTACGGCATAGGAAGGAGTGCAAACATGTCCAGCGTAAAAAAGATTTACCTTGCCGTAGCGGGTGGGCTTGTTGCCACGGGGCTCGTCCTGGCTGCTATCGGATTTGTGGCCTCCGGCTTTAACCTCGCTGTGTTCAACACACAGATCGACCTGCGCGATGACACCATCATTCTGGGTGGTGTTGAAATAGACGACCCGACAGGGCTTCCACTCATCGAGCAGCTTGCCGAGGTCGGCGAGATCCATATTGGATCTGCAACGACTGGTTCGTCTTCTCCTCGCAAATGATCGAGCTCGTAGCAGCCGTCCCCCCTTCGGGCGCACCACGACGGGCATGAGCACGCCGCGCTCGGAGCCTTTTTGCGAGACCTTCCGTCACGCTCTTCCTGCGTGGTGAACCGGTCATCGACCGACGAGAGGCTGATGGGAATCTCTCGACTTCGGGCCAATCCCGCTCACCGATCTGGTCTTCCTTCGTGATGCGCACATAAGCGAGCAGACACCGCGCAGTGCTTCAGCGCGGCCGCACTTCCACGTCTATGACGGAGGTGCCCGGCGGCGTCTTGGCAATCCCCTTGTTTGCAGGCGTTAGCGCGTGGGGATCGCCCACTCGGGGGTCGAGGCCGCCGAGGACGGCGGCGAACCTCGCGGTGTCATTCGACATCGCGAGGTTCCCGGACCATGACCACCTGGCCTCGTACCGCGGCATAGCCCCAAGGGTGAGGAGCTTCGGCACGTCGATCAGGGCGCCCGCGCAGCGTCGGCCGGTCCGCCGTTCGGCAGAACGGCGGAAGTCCCTAACCGCCCAGGTAGGCTTTACGCACGTTGTCGTCGTGCAGGAGCTCTTGGCCGGTGCCGGTCATGGTGATCTTGCCGGTCTCGAGCACGTAGCCGCGCGTGGCGATTGAAAGCGCCATCTGGGCGTTCTGCTCGACCAGAAGCACCGTGGTACCGGCCTTGTGCAGGTCCTCGACAATCTGGAAGATCTGCTCAATCAGAATCGGCGCCAGGCCCATGGAAGGCTCGTCGAGCATGAGCAGCTTGGGGTTGCTCATAAGGGCGCGGCCCATAACGAGCATCTGCTGCTCGCCTCCCGAAAGGGTACCGGCGACTTGGCGACGGCGCTCCTTAAGGCGAGGGAACTGCTCGTAGACGCGCTCAAGGCCCGGAGCAACCGTGGACTTGGGCTGCGTGTAGGCGCCCATCTCCAGGTTCTCCTCGACCGTCATCTGCAAAAAGGCGCGACGGCCCTCGGGCACCTGGGCCAGACCCTTGCCCACCAGCTTGTCGGCAGGCGTGTGGGTAATATCCTCGCCCATAAACTTGATGGAGCCGGTCTTGGAACGCAGCAGGCCCGAGACGGTTTTAAGCGTTGTAGACTTACCGGCACCGTTCGCGCCGATCAAGGCCACGATCTCGCCCTCGTTGACGTTAAAGGAGATGTCCTTGATGGCGTGGATAGCGCCGTACCAGACGTTGATGTTGTAGACGGAAAGCATCGGCTCTGCCATTTAGTTCTCCCCCTTATCCTGCTTGCCCAGATACGCCTCGATAACGGCTTCGTTGTTCTGGATTTCCTCGGCCGTGCCCTTGGCGATGACCTTGCCAAAGTTAAGCACGCAGATGCCCTCGCAGATGTTCATGACGAGCGACATGTCGTGCTCGATCAGCATGATGGCAATGCCAAAGGTGTCGCGGATCTTTACGATGTTCGCCATGAGCTCCGCGGTCTCGGACGGATTCATGCCGGCGGCAGGCTCGTCGAGCAGCAACAGCTTGGGGTTGGTGGCAAGCGCGCGGACAATCTCCAGGCGACGCTGGGCGCCGTAAGGCAGCGATCCGGCCTGCTCGTTTGCCAGATGCTCCATATCAAAGATGGAGAGCAGCTCCATGGCGCGCTCATGGGCGGCCTTCTCGTGCTTCCAATACGTCGGCAGGCGCAGCACGCCCTCAAAACCGGAGTAACGCTCCTGGTTGTGCAGACCGACCTTTACGTTATCCTCCACCGTCATGGTGTTAAACAGGCGGATGTTTTGGAAGGTGCGGGCGATGCCCATGCGGTTGACCTGGTAGACGGACTTGCCCGAGGTGTCCTCGCCATCGAGCAGAATGGTGCCGTGCGTGGGCTGGTATACCTTGGTGAGCAGGTTGAAGACCGTGGTCTTACCGGCACCGTTGGGACCGATCAGACCGGCGATCTCGGTCTTGCCGATAGTCAGGCTAAAGTCGTCGACCGCTTTGAGGCCGCCGAACTCAATGCCCAGGTGGATGCACTCGAGCGCCGGGCGCAGGCCCAGGTCGCGATCGGGAACGATGGCGCCAGAAGGATACGGGACCATCTTGCCCTTGTTGAACTCAAATTTACTGGGCATCGGCTGCCACCTCCTTCTTGGAAGCAAAGCGGTCCTTAATGCGTACGAAGAACGCCTTGAGCTGCGGGTTGTTGGTAAAGATCATGACCAGGATCAGCACGATGGCGTAGATGAGCATGCGGTAGTCCGAGAACTGACGGAGCAGCTCAGGAAGCACCGTGAGCAACGCCGCCGCGATGACGGAGCCGCGCATATTGCCCAGACCACCCAGGACCACGAACACCAGGATGAGGATCGACGTGTTGAAGTCGAACTTGGTGGCGGAGAGCTGCGAGAAGTTACCGCCGAAGAGAGCTCCGGCAGCACCGGCGAGGGCAGCGGAAACCACGAAGGCGATCATGCGGTACTCGGTGACGGAGATGCCTACGGACTCGGCTGCAATCTTGTTATCGCGCACGGCCATAATGGCACGGCCGGTACGGCTGCGAACCAGGTTGAGCACGATCACGAGTGCAACCATAACCAGGATGGCACCGGCGAGGAAGGTCGAGTACGTCGACACGCCCGAGGCGCCCTGGGCGCCCTTGATGATGGCGGTACCGTCCTCGAGCAGGTGCAGATCGTCGATCGTGGAGTTACCCGTGATGTTAAAGATCACGTGCAAGCCGCGAGAATCGACGCCCACGATAAGGCAGGTGACAATCTCTTTGATGATCTCGCCAAAGGCCAGCGTCACGATAGCCAGGTAATCGCCGCTCAGGCGCAGGACCGGGATACCGATCAAGAAGCCCAAGATGGCGGCGGCGATAGCGCCGACCACGATGCTGATGACAAGACGCACCGGATCGGAGGGAACGGCGCTCTCGAGGGCGACCGCGGTAACGATGCCCGTATAGGCACCGACGCTCATAAAGCCCGCGTGGCCCAGCGACAAGTCGCCCGCGATGCCGACGACGACGAGGTTAAGGGAGATGTCCATGACGATATAGGCCGTGATGGGAACCAACTGACCGGCGATCATGCGCGGGATCATATGGTTGGACTGCATAAAGAACACGATGGCAAATGCCACGATGCACATGGCGTACGTGACAAAGTCGTGACGCGTCTGCTTGTCTTTAAGAAACTTCATAACGCTCACCTACACCTTCTCGGGGACGTACTTGCCCAAGAGGCCGGCAGGCTTGACGAGCAGGACGATAATCAGAACACCAAAGACGATGGAGTTGGCAAGGCTCGTGGAAATGTAGGCCTGAGCCATCGCCTCGATGATGCCGATGAGAATGCCGCCGACAAAGGCACCGGGAATGGAGCCGATGCCGCCGAAGACGGCAGCGTCGAACGCCTTGATGCCGGGCATGGCGCCCGTGGTGGGCTGCAGCACCGGCGAGTAGGAGCACAGGAGCACGCCGGCGATGGCGGCAAGTGCCGAGCCGATGGCAAACGTCATCGAGATGGTGCGGTTGACGTTGATGCCCATGAGCTGAGCGGCGGCCTTGTCCTCGGACACGGCACGCATTGCCTTGCCCATCTTGGTCTTACCCGTAAAGAACATCAGGCCGGCCATGATAACCAGGCAGGCGACGATGGTGACGAGCGATACGGCGCTCACGTTGAACTTGGCCAAGAACTCCGGCACCGGGAAGGTGACGAGCGAAGTGAAGTTCTTGGGCGTGGCGCCCCACAGAAGCTGCGCGGCGTTCTGCAGGAAGTAGGACACGCCGATAGCCGTGATCAGAACGGCCAGCGGCCCCGCCTGGCGCAGCGGCTTATAGGCCAGGCCCTCAATGAGAACACCGAGAACCGTGCAGACCGCGCAAGAGAGAATTACAGATGCCCAGCCCGGGAGGCCGAGATACGACGTGGCGCAGAACGAGATATAGGCACCGACCATGATGACGTCGCCGTGAGCGAAGTTCAGCATCTTGGCGATACCGTAGACCATGGTGTAGCCCAACGCGATGATGGCGTAGACGCTGCCCATGGACAGGCCGTTGACCAGGTATTGGATAAAGACCGTCATGTTCCACATCCCCCTTTCGAATAGGTTTCCAGTTGATGTATGAAACAGGGACGTTACGTTGTCCCTAGATACCAAGCAAGCAGGGAAGGCCAAAACCTCCCCTGCTTGGGACCAAAACCGCTCTATGTAAGGCGGCCAATTAGGCCTGTACGTACTTGCCGTCGGTGATGACGTACGCAGTCGGGTCCTTCTGGACCTGGCCCTTGTCGTTCCAGGAGAGCTTGCCGGTCAGGCCGTCAACGGTAATGTTGCACATGGCCTCGGGCAGCTTCTCGGCGACTTCGGTCGGATCGGCGTCGACGCCAAGGCCGGCCTCCTTGAGGGCCTCGGCCACCGCGTGCACGCCGTCGTAGGCGTCGGCGGCAAACTGGTCGGGGGTATCGCCGTACTTATCCTTGTAAGCGTTAACGAAGTCGGCGTTCTTCTCGTCGTCGGCGGAGAACGGGGTCATGAGCAGCAGACCCTCGGCAAGAGAGGTGTCGAAACCCTCAACGCCCAGGATGCCGTCCATGCCATCGCAGCCCATCATCTTGACGTCGTAGCCCATGTCCTTGGCGTTCTTGAGCAGGACGGACGCCGGGGTGTAGTAGATCGGCGCAAAGATCATGGTGGCGCCGGCCTGCTTGGCCTTGGTCAGCTGGTTGGTAAAGCTCGTGGCGGAGTCGTCCTTAAAGGTCTCCTCGTCAACAACCTCGAGCTTGGACTCAGCGGCCTGGGCCTTAAAGGAATCTGCGACACCCGCAGAATAAGCGTCGCCGGAGTTATAGAACAGCACGAACTTCTCGTCCGCATACTTCTGCGCCAGGAACTTGGCAGCGTTGACGCCTTGGTTGGGGTCGGTAAAGCATACCTGGAAGACGCAATCCTTGCCGTCGGTGACATCCTCAGAGGACGCGGACGGGGTGATCATGAACGTCTTGGGGTCGTTACCGCACTCTGCGGCAACGGCAACCGACGCACCCGTGGTGGTCGGGCCGACGAGGGCCTGCATGCCCCAGTCGAGCAGGGTATTCAAGGCGTTGACGGCCTTCTCGCCGTCGGCCTGGTCGTCCTCGGCCTTGCTGGCAAGCGGCAGCTCCTTGGTGGAGAAGTCCTTGCAGCCAAGCTCGACGCCCTGGGTAACGGACTTGCCGTAGGACGCGTTGGCGCCGGTCAGCGGGCCGATGGTGCCGATCTTAAACGAAGCGTCGCCCGAAGCGGAACCGCTGTCGCCGCCGTTGGAGGAGCAGCCAGCTAGAATGGACATCGCCCCCAGACCTGCTGCGCTCGCGATAACGCTCCTGCGATTCATAACAGGGTTCAATGACTTACCGGTGAGGCTCGACATGCGGCTCTCCTCTCAAATCTCGTCGGGTTTTGGCTGCCCGACAGGCCATCCTTCGCCGTGTTCGGCGTTCGCAAAATAGTAGACGCTTTAGTTAGGAAAAGTGGCGATTATTTCAACTTTTCTTTGGATTTGTTCATTTATCCATAGTTCTGCGTATTCCTACTACTTTATGCAGTAATGCCACTTTATTATGTAAAAGTAATGTTTCCATTCTGTTACAAGCGTTCCCCGCTCTCAATAAACATGGTGTCCCCCCCCTTTTTTCGCTGGCCGCGACGCGTCCGTCTTGCGGTACAGGGCAAACCTT
>CAUCXP010000091.1 GCA_958446785.1 uncultured Collinsella sp.
GGCCGAAAGAAACATGGGCAGGGCAACCGCGCGAGGGACAGGGCCGCATGCGTAGCAGACGTCGAGCATGCCGTCGCAGGGGTCGGCATCGGGGCAGATACGATAGCCCGAGCCATACGTGGGACCCAACTGAATCGCCATGATGATCGTCCTCATGCGCTCAGCGCGCGCGCTGTCAAAGCTGGCTGTCATGGGGTAGTTGCGATAGCGCAGGCCAAACTGCTCAAGTCCCGAGAGGGTGTAGAGCGGAGCACCCGTCAAGCCGGTCTTTTTGCGCAGCTCGGTGGTGCCAAGGCCGATGGCGGCATCGATGCCGACCGAAAGCGTCTGGTCGTAGTACTCGACGGTAGCCTCGCCGCTGCCGCTAGCAGGGCTCCATGAGCGAATGCGTCCGATGTCCTGACGCTGCAGCTCGCAGGTGAGCAGCGCGCCAAAATCCTTGCCGGAGAAATCGTCGATGCCGAGCGTTTGGGCAAAATCGTTGCCGGAGCCCACGGGCAGGACGGCAAGGGCGGGCCGGACCGCTTCTTCCTGCGTCATGAGTCCATTGACGACCTCGTGGATCACGCCATCGCCGCCAAGGGCGATAACGGTGCGGTAGCCCTGGGCCTGTGCGGCAAGTTCCTTGGCATGCCCCATGCGCTCGGTAAGTACCAAGTCAAACTGGGATGAGCGCGCGGTCATGTCTAAAAAGCGCTGCAGGCGCTCAGCGACCTCGCGCGCCGCACCCGACTGGGCGGCGGGGTTGGCGATGATGAGCGTGCGACCAAAATCAGTTGCGTGCATGGGGCGACTCCCGGCGTGTGACATGACAGTGCGGTCGCGCTCAGGTCGAATTACCCCCGATTGTGGCTGCACAGCGAATACTAACGTCTACTCTATCAGGTCGTTGTGGCGCTCGATAGCATCCGCTACCGTTCCGCCCTCGTCCACAATAAGCGAACGGCGCTTGGGTGAGATGATGCGCTGGGCGGGGTACACGCCGCGGTGTCCGCCGGCTAGGTAGCTGATAAAGGCCACGATGACAAAGAACCCGGCGGCTGTGCCGTGGAACAGATCGATGGCCATCATGCAGGTGGTGATGGGCACGTTGAGGCCGGCGCAGAACACGCCTAGCATGCCGAGAGCCGCCAGAAAACTGGGGTCGAGCCCGGTAAGGCAACCGATCCAGCCACCGAGTGCCGCACCGATGCCAAACAGGGGCGTGACCTCGCCGCCTTGGAAACCCGCGCCCAGGGTAAGCGCTGTGACGACCAACTTGATGACTGCGTCCGCCAGGGTGCTGTTGCCTGCAAATCCAGCGCCCGAAAGCCACGTGGAAAGGCCGGCGTAGTCCCAGGCGTCGAGGAGGGCATAGGCGACCAAAACCACGAGTGCGCCTATAAGTGCGCGAACGAGGTAATTGGTGATAAAGCGACCGTACAGGCTCTTGACGGTTCGAACCGACCAGGCAAAGAGGCGTGCCGTCAGGCCGAAGATAATTGCGCTGATAACAACGATGGCAACCGTCCGTGGTGTCATGTTGGGAACGCTGGCGATGACATTCGCTTCGTACTCGGTACCCAGGGCGAGCGACGTAAAGTAGCCGGTAAACGATGCGACGAGGCAGTAGATGCCCGCGGTGTAGTCGATCTTGCCGATAAAGCACATCTCCATGCCAAAGAAAGCTCCGGCAAGGGGCGAACCGAATACGGCGCCAAAGGCCGACGAGATGCCGGCGAGCATGAGGTCGTGGTGGTCGTGCTTTTTGAGGTGGGCGAGGCTCGAGATGTTGCTGGCGATGGTGCCGCCAATCTGCACCGCGGCGCCCTCGCGACCGGCCGACCCGCCCGTTAGGTGCGTGAGCGTGGAGCAGACGAAGGTGAGGACGGCCATGCGCATATGGATGAGGCGTGTGCCTAGAGCGGAGTCGATGACCAGGTTGTTACCTCGTTTGGCAGCAAGGCCGTGGTTTTTGTACACCCATGCGGTGGCAACGCCCACAACGGGAAGCAGTGCGTAAATCCATGCATGGTGTTCGCGATAGTCGGTCGCGATATTCAGCGAGGCCAAAAACGCCCAAGCGGCAACGCCCATGGCGAGCGAGACGATGACGACGAGTACGAGCAACTTGGCGCTCGCGAGTAGGTTGCGGGCGTTACGGCGCGTGTCGGCAGCCAAGAGATGCTCGGAGCGGGTGAGTTGTTGCCTGCCTGCCATGATGACGTCGTTAAGGGAGAAAAAGCCGCCGTCGTCGAGCGGCTGGGAATGATCCTGCGCCTCGTTTGCGCTTTCGGGTTTGTCGTTATGAGCCATACGTTCCTCTTTTTGGTTGCAACACGAGCATTATAGAACGTGGTAAACGCGACGAGCCGGTGGGTTGGTTTCCATTCCGTTTCGCGGCCTGCAACCGACAGGTGTATTTGCGGGTACAGGCCAAGTCGCGGTCGCGCGTCGGGGGATTATACTGAGACAAGCATAAAGAACCGGCGCCACTGTTGTGCGCCGTAGCATTAAGAGGTGCACATGGCAGAGAAACTCATTCCGCTGGAGGACGCGCAGTCGATTGTTCTGTCGCACGTTGCTCCGACAGATCTCATCGAGATCCCGGTATGGCAGGCGGCTGGTTTTCCCTTGGCCGAAGACGCGGTGGCCGATATCGACATCTCGCCGTTTGCCAACAGCGCTATGGACGGATATGCCGTGCGCTCGGCGGACTTGGCGCAGGCATCTGGCGAGGTGCCGGTGACGCTCGACGTTATCGGACACGAGGCCGCGGGCCATGTGTTTGAGGGCGCTATCGGCGCGGGCGAGGCGGTCCGCATTATGACAGGCGCGCCGGTGCCCGAAGGTGCCGACGCCGTGGTGAAATACGAGATCGTCGATGTGCTCGACGGCGATGGCAACGAGGACTCGCGTGTGAGGTTCTCGGCGCCTGCCAAGGTAGGGGAGAACGTTCGCTCTGCCGCCGAGGAGGCCCATGCCGGCGATGTTGTGATGCACGCCGGCGAGGTCGTGGCTCCGGCGGGCGCGGGTCTGCTGGCAAGCGCCGGATATGCGAGCGTGAAGGTGCACGCTGCCCCGCGTGTGGGCATCATCTCGCTGGGCACGGAACTGGTCGCACCGAGCAATGTGCCGGCGCGCGGTCAGATTCGCGATTCCAACTCCTCGGCGCTGATGGCCGAGGCACTCGATGCCGGCGCTGAGCCCGTGTTCTACGGCATTGCGCCCGACGATGAGCAGGCGATTGCCGAGCTGGTGCATCGCGCCGCGCAGGAGTGCGATTTTGTCATTACGAGCGGTGGCGCCTCGGCAGGCGACTACGACTACGTGACGGCGCTCGTCCGGCGCGAGGGCGAGGTACTGTTCGATCGCATCTCGATGCGTCCGGGCAAGGCCATCACGTTTGGCTTGCTCGGGGATAAGCCCTACCTGGGACTTTCAGGCAATCCGGCCGCGGCGTATGTAGGCTTTGAGATGCTTGCCCGTCCGGCGATCCGCAAGATGCGCGGTTTTGCCGAGGGTACGCGTCCCATGCAGCGGGCGATATTGACGCACGGCGTGAAGAAGCGCCAGGACCGACGCTTCTTCGATCGCGCCACGGTTTTGCGCGACCCCGAGACCGGTGAGTTGTTGGTGACCGAGGCTAAGACGCAGAATTCGGCGCTGCTCGGCACGATGCAGCGGGCCAACTGCCTGCTGCGTATTGACGAAGGACCGTGCGAACTCAAGGCGGGAGATGTCGTAGACGTTGTTCGCGTCGATCTGCCCGAGGGCGCCGTGTTGTAGGAGGAATGCTGTGGAGTTGAAGATATCGATCGTGACGTGTTCGGACACGCGCGATCTTGCCCAGGACGAGGCTGGAGCCGCACTCGAGGAACTCATCGTGGCGCAGGGCTGGACGGTCGCCTCGCATGTGGTCGTGCGCGACGACGTCAGCGAGATCGGTGATGCCATTGTGGAAGCCGCCGATGAGTGTCACGCCAATGTCGTACTCACCTGCGGCGGCACGGGGCTTTCGATGCGCGACGTGACGCCCGAGGCGACGCGTACCGTTTGTGACCGCGATGTGCCGGGTATTGCCGAGGCAATCCGTGCGTACTCTATGACCAAGACGCGCCGCGCCATGCTCTCGCGCGCTATTTGCATGCAACGAGGTCATACACTTGTCGTAAACTTTCCCGGTTCTACGAAGGCCGCCCGCGAAAGCTGGGAGGCCATAGCGGACCAGCTGGAGCATGCGGCTCAGATGACAGCGGGCGGCGGACATACCAACTAAGCGGTTTACCTGCGGCGGGGCGACCTGAACGGCTGCTCCGCTTTTGTTTTCCGCCGAAGCGACGCCGAGGTGCGCGGTAACTTGAAACTATATTCTCTGGCGAGAATAATTTCTCACTATCACTATTCCCGCAGAAGTATAATCTGATTGCAGAATAAAGCCCGCGGTGTGGCGTCCGGGCAAAACGTCCGAAAGGGTTGAATATGTTCGATATGGTTTCACGCCGCGGTTTCATCTCGCTTTCTGCTGCCGCTGCCGCTGGCCTTGGCCTTGCTGGTTGCTCGGGCAACAAGTCTTCCGAGCCCGCCGGCTCCGATGCCGGCTCCGCCAAGGCATCTTCCAAGAAGGAAACCGTCGAGCTTCAGGTCTTCGCTGCCAACTCGCTCGAGAAGGCTCTGCCCGAGGTTCAGGAGCTCTACACCGACCAGACCGGTACCACCTTTGCCGACACGCAGTTTAAGGGCTCCGGCGACCTCGTCGAGCAGATGCGTGCCGGCGCCACGGCCGATGTGCTCATCACCGCTTCCAAGGGCACCATGGACGACGCCGAAGCCGCCGGGCTCGTCGACGCCGGCACCCGTGAGGATATGTTCGTCAACGACCTCGTGATCATTCGCGCCGAGGGCTCCGACACCAAGGTCGAGGCCATCGCCGACGTCGCGAATCTGGATGGCAAGATCGCCATTGGCGACGCTAAGACCGTCCCCGCCGGCAAGTACGCCAACCAGGCGCTGGCTTCCGTGGGCCTCTATACCGGCACCGAGGGCGACGACGGCGAGTATGCGCCCGAGATCGCCGACAAGGTCGCGCTGGCAGACAAAGTTGGTACCGCCGCCGTCTATGTGTCCACAGGCGACTGCGTGGCCGGTTTTGTCTACAGCTCTGACATCTACCGCTACGACGGCATCGAGGAGGCCTTCGTGTGCCCCGAGGATTCGCACAAGCCCATCGTGTACCCGGGTGCCGTTGCCGATAGCTCAGAGCATGCCGACGAGGCCAAGGCGTTCATTGACTTCTGTCTGACCAACAAGAAGGCTCAGAAGATTTGGGCTAAGTACGGCTTTGAGCTTTCCGAGTAGTGCGGCTTGGCGCGATAATTCCATCGTTTTGTGTTTCACTCCGTCCTTG
This sequence comes from uncultured Collinsella sp., assembly GCA_958446785.1. Classification (GTDB taxonomy): domain Bacteria; phylum Actinomycetota; class Coriobacteriia; order Coriobacteriales; family Coriobacteriaceae; genus Collinsella. The sequence goes on from CAUCXP010000091.1 coordinate 5,387, forward strand.
TATTCGCTTGGAGCTTTTCGTGCTTAATAGATTCCGCATGCTTGTCGCCTGTGCTTTGACCTTCGTCCTTTGCTGGGTGCCAGGATTTGCGTTTGCTGGGGACGCTGAGGACGGGGCCCAGGTTGCTGCGACCGCTCATGGGCTTTCCTATGGGATCGAGGGTTTTGAGCGGTTGGCCAAGGGGACCGCTCGTGCCATGGAGGGCCAGCCTGAGGGCTACCGGTTTCCCGTTGACGAGGACGTGGACCTTGTAGTGGCGCCTGCTGCCGATCGCGTTGTGGCGTGGATATCGCCCAAGGCGGTCGAGAAGTATGGATTGGATCCGCAGGATAACGAGTGCGTATTGGGTCTCAAGGCCCTCGTCTGTGAGCTCGACAGCGCAAACTGCATGGGAGGTGCGCAGCTAGGGGACGTGGATTTTCCTTGGTATGTCACGGCGGAAACAACGTTTGATGCCGGCGGGTATACCTATGGCTTTGACGAGCGCGGTGCGGATGGGGACCGCTATGTGGTGATTGCATCAGCCTCGGGTGATGCCAAGGGCGGCGCGCGTTGGCTTGATAGCGCTCAAATGGTAGAGGCATCGTCTGTCGCGTTACGGGATGAGCAGGGGCCCTTGACCTCTCTGGCTTCCTTTTTGGGCGACATCGACTATCGCCCGTTTTGGGTGTCCATAAAAACGAGCGGCCTTGCCCTGCTGATCTCCTTTGCGCTGGGCCTGTTCGCCGCGTGGAAGACTATGGGTACCTCGAGTCGCATCAAGGGTCTGCTCGACTCGGTCTTTACGATTCCCATGGTGCTGCCGCCCACGGTCTGCGGCTTTCTGCTCCTCATGCTGTTTGGCCGCTCGACCGGGGTGGGCCAGTGGTTCATCGCGCACGGCATCTCGATCGTCTTTACGTGGCCCGCGGCGGTGATATCTGCCGTGGTGGTGTCGTTTCCCCTGGTCTACCGTACGGCGCTCGGAGCCTTCGAGAGCCTTGACACGCAGATGCTCGATGCCGCGCGAACTCTGGGATGGTCCGAGCGTCGCATCTTTACCAAGCTTATGATGCCGCTTGGCTGGCCCTCGATTGCCGCCGGTACGGCAAGATAGTCGGTCAGCACCCGCAGACAGTAGGCGATGTCTGCCCACTGCTCGTC
>CAUCXP010000092.1 GCA_958446785.1 uncultured Collinsella sp.
TCACTTTATCTCAGTAAAGCAGAGGACGAGTTGGGTGCCAGGGGCAGACTTAGACGCCGAAATGACGAGAGTGGATAATCTCCCACTTTGAGCCTGCAAACAGGCCAAAAACGGGAGATTATCCACTCTCATTCTGTGGGCACTCATTTAAGTCTGTCCCCAATGAGTGCCCAATGAGTGCCCGGCAGCATCGGCGGAGCTATAGGTCGCCACCCGTACCTAGCAGTTTGCGCATGACTTGCTCGGGGTTAACCGAGCCGTCGCGCGGGGCCAGGGCGGTGATCTTCTTCTGCATCTTGTACTCGTGCAGCTCGTCCTCGAGCTGGCGCACGCGAGCGCGGAGCTTCTCGTTCTCGCGCTCGCGCTCCTCGGCACGCTCCTTCATATCGAGGATGCGCACCACGCCGGCAAGGTTGATGCCCTCGTCGGTCAGTTGGTTGATGAGCTCCAGGCGCTCGATATCGGCACGCGAATACAGACGCGTGTTGCCGCCCGAGCGCTGGGGGTTCACCAGGCCCTTGGACTCGTAGACGCGCAGAGTCTGCGGATGCATGCCGGTCAGCTCGGCCGCCACGCTGATCATGTACAGCGGTTTGTTCCTATTGTCCTCGGCCATACTACCTGACCCCTTTCCGTCTCGTTATCGTCCATCATAAGCCCGCGGGCGCGGGCGTGCGCCACGACCGCCCTAGTACGTCGCCTTGTAACGGTTGACCTTCTCGCGGTAGTCGCGCGTGTCGGTCTCCCGCAGCTTGGTCATGGCATCGCGCTCGTCGTCGGACAGGTTCGTGGGGACCTGCACCTTAATCTCGACAAGCAGCGCGCCTGTGCGGCCACGGTGCTTAACGTCGGGCGCCCCCATCTCCTTAAAGCGGAACTTCTTGCCCGTCTGGGTACCCGCGGGCACCTTCAGACGAACCGTCGCACCGCCGGGCGTCGGCACGTCCACCGTGCAGCCGAGCGCCGCCTCATAGACCGAGACCGGTACCTCCATGGTCACGTCGGCACCTTTACGCTTAAACAGCGGATGCTCCTCCACGTGCGTGGTCACGACCAGGTCGCCGCGCTCGCCGCCGGCAACGCCATACTCGCCGCGACGTTTGTAACGCAGCTTGCCGCCGTCGACCGCGCCTGCAGGCACCGAGACCGTAATGGTCTGCTGCTCGCCTGTCGAGGGAATGCGATAGGTGACCTTGTGCGTCACGCCGCGAAACGCGTCCTCGGCAGTTACGTCGACAGTCAGCGACAGGTCGCCGCCCTTGCGCGCGCGGTTGCGGCCCGCGCCCGCACCGGCAGCGCCCGCGGCCCCGGCAAAGCCCGAGCCCCAATCGCTGCCCCAGGCGCCGTTGCCGCTAAAGATGCTGTCGAAGATGTCGCCCCAGCCGCTGGCGCCCGCGCCGGCACCGTAGCCGCCGCCATACGCGCCGCCTGCGCCCGGCATGCCGCCAAACATGAGCATCTGGTCGTACTCTTTGCGCTTCTTCTCGTCCGAAAGCGTCTCGTAGGCCTCGCTAATCTCCTTAAACTTGGCCTCGTCGCCGCCGGCATCGGGGTGATATTTTTGCGCGAGCTTGCGAAACGCGCTCTTGATCTCTTTGTCGGAGGCGCTCTTGGATACGCCCAGGATGTCATAGAAGGTTTTGCCTGCAGCCATCGTAGCTCCTCTCCTGTTTCATCCGCCGTCCAGCGGACGGCGGCTCATGCTTTCATATGGCACTAGGCCAGAAAGGGCCCCGGGTGTTGCCCCGGGGCCCTTCTCAATTACTCCTCGGTGCTCTCAGCCGTATCGGCCGCAGCATCCTCGGGCGCCGCTTCGGGCTCCGGTGCGGGGCGCTTCTCGCCACCGTAGGTCACCGTCACCATCGCGGAGCGCAGGATGCGGTCCGCCATGCGGTAGCCCTTCTGGTACACGTCGTTGACGGTCTCGTCGTACTGCGATGCGTCCTCGACACGCCCCACGGCCTGGTGCTCGAGCGGATCGAACGCCTCGCCCTTGGGGTCGATGGGCTCAACGCCCTCGTGAGCAAACACATCGAGCAGCTTGGCATGCACCGCGTCAACGCCGTCGACGAACTGCTTAAAGTCGTCGGCGAGCTCCTGGCTGCGGGCATGGTCGATCGCGCGCTCGATATCGTCGACCACCGGCAGCAGCGCGGTGACGAGCTTCTCGGTCGCGCGCTCGCGCTCGGCGATGCGCTCGTTGGCGGTGCGGCGACGGAAGTTCTCCCAGTCGGCCTGCAGACGGGCGGTACGCTCGGTGGCGTCCTTTGCCTTATCCTCGGCGGCCTTCTGGGCCTCTGCCGCAGCATCGAGCTCGCGGCGCACGTCGGCAAGCTCCTTTTGGGCCTGCTCGAACTTGAGCTTAAAGTCGTTGTCGGCGGCTTCCTCACCGGCGCGGATAGCAGCTTCCACCATCTCGTCCTCGGTCATCGTCGCCTCCTTGTTGGAATCCTCTACCTGGTTCTCGGCAGCCTCGGCGGCCTCGGCCTCGTTGGCCTCGGTATCGTCGACGGCCTCTACGGGAATCTTCACGTCCTTCTCCTCAGAGTCAACGGGGGCGGCGCCAGCGGCGGCCGCCTCCGTGCGAGCTTTACGGGCGGACATGATTACTTGTCCTCGTCGTCCACAACCTCGTAGTCGGCGTCGACAACGTCATCGTCGGCAGGCTGGGCACCGGCGGCGCCGTCGGTCTGCTGCTGAGCGTCGGCGTAGACAACCTGGGCCAGCTCGTAGGCCACAGACTGCAGGGACTCGCCGGCGGCCTTGATGGCCTCGACGTCAGAGCCCTCGAGCGCCTTCTTGGCGTCGGCGATAGCGGCCTCGGCCTTGGACTTCACGTCGGCGGAAACCTTGTCGCCCAGCTCGTTGAGGGTCTGCTCGGTGGAGTAGCACAGGCTGTCGGTCTGGTTGCGGACCTCGACCTCTTCCTTCTGCTTCTTGTCCTCCTCGGCATGAGCCTCGGCGTCCTTGACCATGCGATCGACTTCGTCGTCGGAAAGCGCGGTGGAGCCGGAAATGGTGATCTGCTGCTCCTTGCCGGTACCCTTGTCCTTAGCGGAAACCTTGACGATGCCGTTGGCGTCGATATCGAAGGTGACCTCGATCTGCGGCACGCCGCGACGGGCAGCCGGGATACCGGTCAGCTGGAACTTACCGAGCGACTTGTTGTCACGGGCAAGCTCGCGCTCGCCCTGGAGCACGTTGATCTCGACGCTGGTTTGGTTGTCGGCAGCGGTGGAGTAAACCTCGGTCTTGGAGGTTGGGATCGTGGTGTTGCGGTCGATCATCTTGGTCATGATGCCGCCCATGGTCTCGACGCCCAGCGACAGCGGGGTAACGTCGAGCAGCAGGATGCCCTCGACGTCGCCGGTGAGCACGCCGCCCTGGACGGCAGCGCCGTCGGCAACGACCTCGTCGGGGTTCACGGACATGTTGGGCTGCTTGCCGGTCATGGTCTTAACGAGCTCCTGGACGGCGGGCATACGGGTGGAGCCGCCGACGAGGATGACCTCGGTCAGATCGGAGAGCTTAAGCTTGGCGTCGCGCAGGGCGTTGGTGACAGGCTGCTTGCAGCGCTCGAGCAGGTCGCGGGTGATCTTCTCGAACTCGGCGCGGGTCAGCGTGTAGTTGAGGTGCAATGGGCCAGACTGGTTCATGGTAATGAACGGCAGGTTGATGGTGGTCTGCTGGGCGGCGGAGAGCTCCTTCTTGGCGTTCTCGGCGGCCTCCTTCAGACGCTGCAGGGCCATGGGGTCCTGACGCAGGTCGACACCGTTTTCCTGCTGGAACTTATCGGCCATCCAGTCGATGACGCGCTGATCCCAGTCGTCGCCGCCCAGGTGGTTGTCGCCCGAGGTGGACAGAACCTCAAACACGCCGTCGGCGAGGTCGAGGATGGAGACGTCGAAGGTGCCGCCGCCCAGGTCGAAGACCAGGATGCGCTGGTCGGTGCCCTGCTTGTCCAGGCCATAGGCCAGAGCAGCAGCGGTCGGCTCGTTGACGATACGCTTGACGTTGAGGCCTGCGATCTTACCGGCATCCTTGGTGGCCTGACGCTGCGCGTCGTTGAAGTAGGCCGGGACGGTGATGACGGCGTCGGTGACGGTCTCGCCCAGATACTTCTCGGCGTCGGCCTTCATCTTTGCGAGCGTCATGGCGCTCACCTGCTCGGCGGTGTAGTCCTTGCCCTCGATGTCGACGACGGCACGGCCACCCTGGCCCTCCTTGACCTCGTACGGCACGGTCTTGATCTCGGAGGTGCACTCGGAGTACTTGCGGCCCATGAAGCGCTTGATGGAGAACACGGTGTTCTTGGGGTTGGTGACAGCCTGGTTCTTAGCGGCCTTGCCCACGACGCGGTCGCCGTCGGCACGGAAGCCCACGACAGACGGGGTGGTGCGGTCGCCCTCGGCGTTCACGATGATGGTCGGAGAACCGCCCTCGAGAACGGCCATTGCGGAGTTGGTAGTACCAAGGTCGATACCAAGAATCTTGCCCATTAGAAATTCCCTCTCTCTTGTGCGTTTGCGCCGCCTCGACGGTCTGTCGCACGGCGCTTCGGCTTGTCTTTCAGGATGTAGTGTATCCCCTTATGGGCCGGAATATACAAAATCTAAGTCAATTCATATAAGATTTCTTGTTGTTGAGAGTTTAGGTTCTCGAATGTGCAGGTAGACGCGTTGTTGGAGTTCTCGGCAAGTCTATTGAAATCTATGTAGAGTTGACTGAGGTTTGTGTCCGGGGGTGCCTGGAGCTGCCCTGCGGAAAGCTCGTCCCGGTTTGAGCGTGGATTCCGGGATGTAGCTTCCGGTTGAGCGCTCAACCGGAAGCTACATCCCAGTTTGAGCACCAATTCCGGGACGCAGCTTCCGCCGGGCGGTCCAACCGGAAACTGGGGCCCGTTTTTCGGCAAAGTTATGGGATGCGCTTTCCGCAAGCTCGCTCAATCGCCCTATATGTCAAGTCACCTTTAGCTAACATTTGCGCAGCTCAACGGCCTCACCTGCATATTTTTTAGTAAGCCGTGGCATACTCGGCGAACGGTATGAAGATGCCGGTCAGAGGGTATTGCAAACGGTCGCTCCCGTGGTATGTTTTTGCCCGAATCAAACCGACGCGCATCGCCTGTAGCGTCGGTCAACAGAGAGGAAACTACCATGGCTCATCCCGTAATTGATGCCGACGAGTGCATCGCTTGTGGCGTTTGCGTCGACTCCTGCCCCGCTGGCGTTCTGGAGCTCCAGGACGTCGCTACCGTCGCTGACGAGGACTCCTGCGTCGCCTGTGGCGCTTGCCAGGACGCTTGCCCCGCCGGCGCGATCACCGAGATCGTCGAGGAGTAACAACTCCCCCACTTGCACACTCACAAGTACACCGTGCACAAAAAGGAGGCCTCCGCATCGCCGCGGAGGCCTCCTTTTGCATGTGTGGGCAGCTAATTTGGGACGTGCTCTTGGCAGTTGCGGTGGAATAGTTCCTGTTTCATGGCTTCGATGCCCCTTTTAGGAACTATTTCACCGCAACTTATAAAGACGGTGTCGGGCTAGGACAAATCATCCTCGTAAGGCATTAAATCGGCAAGGTAGCCTTTCTCTTTGAGCATGGCCTCGATCTCGTCGAGGGTTTGCTCGTCTTCTGCCGCAATGCGGTGGAAGTGATAGCCGCTGGTTACCGTCAGCAGCGGAAAGCTCTTGCCACTGGCAATGTCGTGCAGATAGCGCTCGATATCGCGGCGGTTACGGATATCCAGATCGGCCGTGATCTTGCCGTACACGCGGTGGTTGACGATCACGTTGAGCACGGCACCGCCCGCGTCGACGATGCTCGTGAGCTCATCGCCCGCCTGCTCCACGCTGTGGCGCACCTTGACCAGACGCGTGGGCACAGCCGGGCTGCTCGCCGCCTCCTGTAGTACATAGCCGCGATTGGTGGCGACGATATCGTGCCCGTCGGCGCGCAGCAGGGCGATGTCCTGCACCACGACCTGGCGGCTCACGCCCACCTCGCGGGCAAGCGCACTGCCCGAGACAGGATCTTTTGCTCCCTCGAGCACGGCCATGATGGCACGGCGACGCTCGCGGGCGTCCATTATTTACCGTCCAGCAGACGCAGGTGCTTGAGCGAGAGGTCGAGAATCGGCGCAGAGTGCGTCAACGCCCCCGAACTGATAAAGTCAACACCCAGGTCGGCCAGGGCACGAATGTTGTCGGCGTCTACGTTGCCCGAGCACTCGGTCTTAGCACGACCGGCGATAAGCTCAATCGCTGCAGCCATGTCGTCGTGGGTCATGTTGTCGAGCATGATGATATCGGCACCGGCCTCCACGGCCTCGCGTACCATGTCCAGGTTCTCGCACTCAATCTCGACCGTCGTGGTAAACGACGCATGGGCGCGCGCCATCTCGATCGCGCGCGCCACGCCACCGGCGGCATCGATGTGGTTGTCCTTGAGCATGACGGCCGTCGACAGGTTGTAGCGATGGTTGCTGC
>CAUCXP010000093.1 GCA_958446785.1 uncultured Collinsella sp.
GCTCGTGGCCGCCGCCGACCTCTCCGATCGCTACATCGCCGACCGCTTCCTGCCCGACAAGGCCATCGACCTGGTCGATGAGGCCGCAAGCCGCCTGCGCATGGAGCTCGACAGCATGCCGGTCGAGATCGACGCCACCACGCGTCAGCTCACCCAGCTGCAGATCGAGGAGCAGGCGCTCATGAAGGAGACCGATGACGCCTCCAAGGAGCGTCTGGAAGCCCTGCGCCAGGAGATTGCCGAGGTCCAGGAAAAGCTCAACGTGCAAAAGGCCGGCTGGCTCAACCAAAAGAACGCCATCGACCACGTGCAGGAGCTTAAGGGCCAGCTTGACGAGGCCAAGAGCGAAGAGGAGCGCGCGACGCGCAACGGCGACCTGGGTCGTGCGTCCGAGCTGCGCTTCTCCGTGATTCCGGGCCTGCAGCAGCAGATTCAGGAGTCCGAGGCTGCGCTCGAGGCACAAAAGCAGCAGGATGGCGAGGGCCTGAACGAGCAGGTGACCTCCGACGAGATTGCCGAGGTCGTGAGTGCCTGGACCGGCGTGCCCGTGTCCAAGATGATGCAGGGCGAGCTCGACAAGCTCAAGGGCCTGGAGGGCGAGCTGCATAAGCGCGTCATCGGTCAGGACGAGGCCGTGTCCGCTGTGGCCGCGGCCGTGCGCCGTAGCCGTGCGGGCCTCTCCGATCCGGACAAGCCCATCGGCAGCTTCTTCTTCCTGGGCCCCACCGGCGTGGGCAAGACCGAGCTCGCCAAGGCGCTGGCCGAGTGCCTGTTCGATGACGAGCGCGCACTCGTGCGTATCGACATGTCCGAGTACATGGAGAAGTTCAGCGTCCAGCGTCTGATCGGTGCGCCCCCGGGATACGTGGGTTACGACGAGGGCGGCCAGCTCACTGAGGCCGTGCGCCGTCGTCCGTACTCCGTGATCTTGCTCGACGAGATGGAGAAGGCTCATCCGGATGTCTTTAACGTGCTGTTGCAGGTGCTTGACGACGGCCGCCTGACCGACGGCCAGGGTCGCCAGGTGTCCTTCAAGAACACGATCATTATCATGACGTCCAACGTGGGCTCCAAGGCTATCGCCGAGCTTTCCGGCAAGGACGAGGAAGAGATGCGCCATCAGGTCGACGCGGCCATGGCTCAGACCTTCCGCCCCGAGTTCCTCAACCGTATCGACGATATCGTGGTGTTCCATCCGCTCGGCATGGCGCAGATTGAGAAGATCGTCGATATCCAGCTCGCCGATGTCCGCGCACGTCTGGCCAAGGAGCGCATGACGCTGGCCATCACCCCGGCGGCCAAGCAGATGCTCGCCGTGGGCGGCCTGGACCCGGTCTTTGGTGCCCGTCCGCTCAAGCGTCTCGTGCAGCGCGAGGTCGTGGATGCCATTGCCGCCGCTATCATCGACGGTACGGTGCGCGAGGGCGATCAGGTGACGGTCGATGTCGACAAGGACGGCGGCTTTACCGTCGTGTGCGACAACACGCCGGCGGCCACCTACGAAGTCCCCGACGCCGAGTAGATTTTGGGCCGGCTTTAAAACCGCCCCTCATCGCAAAACGCCAAGGGCGGCGGATCCAATCGGGTCCGCCGCCCTTTTTCGTGCGACAATCGATGGTGTTGAACGTGAGTACATGGCAAGGAGCTATGCAGATGACAGACAAGAACAAGACGAGCACGCCGGCGACCGATGCCGCACCCGCCGCACCTAAGCCTGCGCCTAAACCGGCGCCCAAGCCGCGCGACCCCTATATCCGTGCCGAGAACGAGGATGACGACGGCTACGATCCTTATAGCGATCGTCGCCCCGAGCGCGAGCCCCTCTTCGAAGCCGACCCCTGGCGTTAAGTAGCTCATTTGGGACGGGGCTTTTTTAGCTACTTTGTTTTCGGCTAGAGGCGTTCATGCCTGCCCCCTCGGCCGCTCGATATCCTCCGGGAGGGGCCACTAATAGAAAACTTGCTTATCCATTAATCAAGATACGCATAATCTTGCTCTCCTGCTAATCAAGAATCGTTATAATCTTGATTAGCAGGAGAGCAAGATTGGAGAATTATGGCATTCAACGACTTGGTGGCTCAAAAAATAAAGGACTTTGAGCAACAGGGGATTCCGCAGGTCTTTGAGCGCGACCTTGATCTGGGCAACCCGCAGGAGCCAAAGCGCGACAACATCGTATATGTGATTGTGGGCGCCCGTCGTTGTGGAAAGACGTATCGCCTGTATCAGGAGATACGGCGGCTTCAGGGCCAAGGCGTCGAGCTTGACCGGATGCTATATTTCAATTTTGAGGATGAGCGCTTGCGTCCGTATGAGCCATCGCTACTAGCGGACGTGCTCGATACATTCTATGCACTATATCCTGCTGCTCGAGGCGAGGGCGCCTACCTTTTCTTTGACGAGATCCAGGAAATACCCGAATGGGGTGCGTTTCTGCGACGCGTGGTCGATACAGAGAAGGCGACCGTTTACGTGACGGGATCTTCTTCTAAGATGCTGTCCTCAGAACTTAAGAGCGAGTTCAGGGGCCGTTCTCTTGTGCGAGAGCTTTTTCCGTTGAGTTTTTCGGAATACGTCCGATATAAGACGGGGAGCGTTCCTGAGTCGAACGCACCCTTCTCCTCGAGCGATGCAGCGTTGCTCCGACACCATCTGGTCGGATATCTCGAGCGAGGGGGATTCATCGCGACACTTGAGCAGACGCCCGCAGACGCGATTCAGCTGCTACAGGAATATGCGTCGCGAACGGTCGCCATGGACGTCGTTGAACGTTACGACGTCAAGAACCCCCGTTTGGCCTCGCTGTTTCTGGCGCGGTGCATGGCATCTTCGGGACGAGAGCTGTCAGTGAACAAAGTGTACAACGAGTTCAAGAGCAGACAGATATCCGTCAGTCGAAATACGCTCAGCGACTTACTTGAGTATTACGAGGACGCCTACCTGCTGTTTTCGGTGCCGGAGTTCACGCGTTCGCTTGCAAATAATACGCGGTCTGCGTCTAAGGTCTACGCCGTCGATCCTGCGATGTTCGGAGCGTTCTCCCCCGCATCGGCATTGGATCATGGTCAGAGGCTCGAGACCGCGGTGTTCAATGCGCTCAGAAGAAGGACCCCCGCCGTGCGGCCCGGTTCGGTTTGCCGCCTGCTGATTAAAGATAAGAATAAAAGCCATGAGGTGGACTTTGTGGCTGGGGATGCACTGCTCATGCAGGCTTACGGCCTGATTCAGGTAAGTGTGGATATGACAAGCGAGAAAACGCGCGAGCGCGAAATTGCCGCGCTCGATGCCGCGATGGCCCAGTTTGATCTTGGCGAGTCGGTAATCGTTACCATGGATGAGCAGGCCGATATTCCATGTGAACACGGTGTGGTACACGCTGTGCCTGCATGGAAGTGGCTCCTTGCCTAATCATTTATTGATCTGTGGTAGCTAATTTGGGACGGGGGCTTTTAGCTACCCTCTGCTCTGCCCAACAGTAAAGTCGAAACAACATCAAGGGTAGCTAAAAAAGCCCCGCCCCAAATTAGCTACCCTGGGTGCTGTGGTCCGCTAGTCCTGGGCTTTGATGCTCGGCAGCAGGATCTGCGCGAGGTAGTCGGTCTCGAGTTTGGTCGCAGCGTCGGCCTTGCCGTCTTTGCCGACCAGTACGTTCTTGATCTGGCTATAGGTGTAGCGGTTGCCGGTCGTGAGCTCGACAAGCTCAATGGCTGTGTCCATGGGATAGGTCGACACGGGGTTCTGCGTGCGCCCGTTGATGGTCTGGGGCACCACATACGGATAAACGGGGCCGCTGGCGTAGACGGTGTAGCCGTTGCCGAGGTTTGCCGCACCCAAAACCGCGTCGCCCTCACCGGGCGTAAAGCTCTCGCCCTCGCGCACCGCGACGAGCGTCACGATCGGCGTATCGCTGTCGCCGGCAAGATAGATGCATAGCGTGCTGCCATTCTGCCAAGTCTCGACCTTGCCGTACCACTCGACGGGGATATCGAGCTGATAAAGGTCGGTTGCCTTGTGACGGGCGTCGGCATCACGGGCCGCCTGTGCCTTTTGCGTGCTCACGGCATTGACGGCGGCATTGCGACGCGCAGTTGCCGCCTGCTGGAGCACCTTGGCGGTGGCGGCGGAGCTCGCGCCTCCCTCCTCGGCATATTTGGCGGCGGCGTCGATCTGGTCGTTGGTTACAGTGTCGGCCCAAGGCACCTTGAGTTTAAAGGCAGCCTGGGCGCTTAAATCCTGTCCATCGCTCTTAACGGTGACCTGCGTCTTGGTGGTCGGGACGGTATAGATGGTGCCGTCGGCCGCGATGGGGGAGGCAGCGATGGAGAGCGTGTAATCGCCGGGCAGCAGTTTGATGCCGCGGCCGTGCTCGTCAACGTAGAGCGTTTCGCTCACAGAAGAGCCGTCGGAGTCCTGGCCACTCACCTGCACGGGGATCTTTGAGCCGGTGGAACAGTCGAGTCCCGCGGCATGCACGCCAATCTGCACCGACATCATCGTGTGCGCACTGGCGGCGACAGCGGCAGCCTGCTCTTGCTGATATCCGTTCCAGGCAGCATAGCCTGCGCCGCCGGCGACGAGCGCGACGGCCACAACGCCGGTAACCATCAGGTTGCGGCGCTTGGGCGGCATCTTACGATGGCGAGCCTCGGCTTCGCGTGCCGAGGGAACGGACGGCAGGGGAATATCGCCCATGGCGATGGTCTCGTCCACGGCAGGCGCGGAGCCCAAGCCGGGGAGCTCGCGGGTGAGCGATTCGTCGACGGGCAAGTCGCCAAGCAGGGAGGTCTCATCTCCCGCGTTGGGTTCCGGTTGGCCATTGCCCTCGTCATCGCCTTTTTCGACATCGGCTTCATCGCGAGCATCCTCGACGTCGTCGCCCGTATCCGGTATGCCATCGCCCGCCGCGTCCTGCATGTCGACGATTGTCTCGTCAAACGCAACTTCGTCCAGCGAAAACCGGTCTAGGCTCTCCAAGGCCTCGGCGCACGCCGCTGCATCTTGGGCCGCGTCCTCTTGGCCCCTCGTCTTATTTTCCATATATCCCCCAAGCTCAATATCGGGACAACAATGTACCCAAAATTAAGGTCACATAGAGCTGGCGTGCAGTCGGAAATTCGATTTTATCTGCGCGATACATTGTGAATATGTGCATGAATGCACGCGCGACAGCAAAAAGCCCCCGGAAAGCAAACGAATTGCTTTCCGGGGGCTGCGCATAACGCGAGATTACGGAGCCAAAGAGACGCGCCTACATCCAAATGCGGACGGCAGCGAGCGCGTTACTCGGCGTGCGCGTAATCCACCTTGGCGCGGCGGGCGGTAGCCTTTTCCCAATCGCTGGTGCCCTCAAAGACGTCCTGTTTGTAGGGATTGCGGCCGAGCTTCTTGGCACGGTAGACGATGTAGATGATCGCGGCGACGTTGGCGACCAGCGCGGCGATCGAGACCGCGGTAGCGGCGCCGGGGTCGAGCGTGGAGTGGGTCACAAAGATGGACTCCTCCTGGAAGTACGGGAATACCTGGGCAAACATGCACCAAATAGCCAGCGTAAAGGCACGGTTCTGGATCCAGCCGCCCTTGTTCCAGATAAAGGCGGCGACGGTGGGCGCCAGCAGCAGTGCAAAGCCGCAGAACCAGGAGTGGGTGGGCAAGCAGTTGTAGGTGTAGCAGAAGTTCCAGATATCGTAGGCGATGATGTAGACCCAGGTCATGTCGGGCCACAGCATGTCGGTCTTGTCCTCAGAGGCGTAGACACTCCACCAACCGGTCATGCAGAAGATGTTGATGATACCGGCGATGCCGTTGAACACGTTGTTCCAGCCGGCGAGCTGCGTGGCGCCCTCGGAGGTGACCCAGGTGGACTCGCCCAGGACAAAGAAGTGATAGGCGCTCTCAAAGTCGGACACGACGGCGATCATGATGTTGATGGCGACGATCACAAACGGCCACGCGCGGAACCAATGCGCCTTGCCGATCTTGCCCCACTGGTACTTAATGGCAATGAAGCCCCAGCAACCGGCCAGCGCCGCGTATACCTTGGCGTAGTGGAACCAGCTGTTCTGGTACACATGGGTGGGGTTGGTGAGCGCCCACTCGGCACCCTGTGAGACGCCGATGGCGATAGCGACGCAGTAGATGGTCATGGCCAGCGGAGCCACGCCAAAGATGATGGCCGCGCCCAGCTTGGTGCGGCGGCCGACCTCGTTGAGCACGATCAGGCCAATAAAGACCATGGCCCAGCCGGCCCAGTGGATAAGGGTATTGCTACCCCAAACATCGAACAGCATGCTGCTCTCCTTTCACAAGCCCGCGGCCCCTCTTCTGATCGCGGGCAGTTTGGCCAAATGTCGTCAGT
>CAUCXP010000094.1 GCA_958446785.1 uncultured Collinsella sp.
GGCTTTCGCCGATGAGCGCCGCGCCGCCATCATGGAAATGCTCGAGCATAACGCCTCCGTTCAGGTGGCAGACATCGCCCAAACCTTTGGCGTGTCCTCCGTCACCGCCCGCGCCGACCTGGACGCGCTCGCCGAATCCGGCAAGCTGCGTCGCACGCATGGCGGCGCCGTGTCGCTCCACAAACGCCTAACTGTCTCCACGCAAGATCGCCGCATCAACGTAAATGTCGCCGCCAAGCAGGCCATCGCACAAAGTGCCATCGAACTCGTCGGCAGCGGTGACACCCTGCTCGTCGACTCGGGCACCACGGCGCTCGAGTTCGTCCGGCTCCTCGATCAGCGCGATGGTATCACCGTCATCACGGCCGACATTACCATTGCCGATTACATCGACGAGAGCATGCCCTCAGTCGATGTCGTCATGCCGGGCGGGGCGCTGCGCAAAGGCCATCGTTATCTGTACGGACCGCTCACTATGCAGGCGCTCCAAATGGTCCACGCCGATCTTGCCGTCATGTGCCCTGGAGCTTTTGTTCCCGGCTGCGGCTTTACGACCGACTTTCCGCAGATGGCCGAGACCAAAGCGGCTATGGTCGGTGCCGCCCGTCAAAGCGTCGCCCTTATGGACGCCAGCAAGGTTAACGGACGCGGCATGTACCGCTTTGCCGAGCTGACCGATGTCGACACCATCGTGATGGACCGTGATCCCGATGGCGCCGTCGCCACCTCAATCGCCGAGACCGCCGACGACGCCCGCCCAAATCTCGTCATCGCCGGCGCTTAAACAAAAACCACCACAAAGGTGCCTGTCCCCTTTGTGGTGGTTGTGATGGTTGAGCGTCAAAAGTGAACGTGTCGCTACTTGGAAAGCTCGTCGGCGAGGGCCTCGATCTGAGCGCGCGAGGCGTCGTTGAGCGAACCCAGGACGGTCACCTTATTCTGCGCCAGGGTGATGTCCTTCATGCCCTCGAGCTCCTTGGTCATAACCTTGGCAGCTGCAGGCGCCCAGGAACCGGCCTCGACAAGCGCCACGGTACGGTTCTGGTAGGCATGCTCGGCGAGCGTGTGGATAAAGGTGCTCATGAACGGGAAAACCTCGCCCTGATAGGTAATGGAGGCGAGCACCAGGCGGTCATAGCGGAACGCATCCTCAACGGCCTCGGCCATGTCGTCGCGAGCCAGGTCAAAGACGGAGACCTTCTGGCCGCGAGCCTCGAGCGCTGCGGCGAGCTCCTCGACGGCGGCCTTCAGATGGCCGTAGACGCTCGCATAGGCAATGGTGATGCCCTCGTCCTCGGGCTGATAGCTCGACCAGGTGTTGTAGGTGTCGAGGTAGTAGCCCAGGTTCTCGGTCAGTACGGGGCCGTGAAGCGGGCAGATGATCTGGATGTCCAGGTCGGCGGCCTTCTTGAGCACGGCCTGCACGAACTTGCCGAACTTACCGACGATGCCAAAGTAGTAGCGGCGCGCTTCGCAAGCCCAACCCTCGGGGTCCTCGATGTCGTTGGCGCCAAACTTTCCAAAGCCGTCGGCGCTAAAGAGCACCTTATCGGTGGACTCGTAGGAGAAGAGTACCTCGGGCCAGTGCACGTTGGGGGCGCCGACAAACGTTAGGCTGTGACCGCCCAGATCGAGCACGTCGCCCTCTTTGACGACTATCTTGCGCTCGGGGAAATCGGTGCCAAAGAAGTTGACCATCATGCGGAAAGCGCCCATGCTTGCCACGATCTGTGCCTGGGGATAGCGCTCCATAAAGGCGGCGATGCCAGCGGAGTGATCGGGCTCCATATGATGGACAACCAGGTAGTCGGGCGTGCGACCGTCGAGCACGGCTTCGATGTTACCGAGCCACTCGTCGACAAAACCGCCGTCGACTGAATCGGCGACAGCAATCTTTTCGCCCAAGATAACGTAGCTGTTGTATGCCATACCGTTCTCGGACACATCGTACTGGCCCTCGAACAGGTCAATGTCGTAATCGTCGACGCCAACGTAGCGGATATCCTTGGTGATCTCCATCAGGCAAAGCCTCCTAGATAGACAAAAGAGCCCGTCTATCATAGCACTCGGCTACATCCCAACAGCTATATGAAGGCATCCTTACCGATTGTTATTGAAATGCGATAAATCGCCGTTTACCAGCACAAACTATGAGCGCGGTATCGCCGTGCTATGTCGAATAATGAGCTGGCCGGGAATACGAATGGCAACGGTTTTGCCCGCCGTACCCGCCTCGGGAACCGCATGCTCGAATACCTCGCGTCCGCGCTGATGTAGATCGAACCGCACGGTCGTGAGCTCGTTATGCGCGACAAAATCATCGAGCGAATCATCGACGCCCACCACGCTCACGTCCTCAGGCACGCACAGACCGCTATCACGCAGCGCGGCAATCGCGCCATTTGCCATCTGATCGTTTGCCGCATAGATCGCCGTCATGGTGCGATCGTGCTCGGCCAGGTACCTGCCGGCCTCGTAGCCGCTGTTAGCAGACCAGTCGCCCTCGAGCGGTTCTGCCGGCGCGATGTGTTTACGCTCGAGCGCATCCTGCCAACCGGCGCGACGAAATTGCTCGTCGACCGAGAAGGACGGGCCGCCAATATAGCGAATCTGCTCGTGCCCCAGCTCAAACAGATGGTCCATAAGCAACAGCGAGCAGCCGTAATGGTCGGAATCGACTGTGGTCACGCGCGGATGCGCATACATGGTAACGATGACCGTGCCAATGCCCGGCAGTGGATCAAACGTCTCAAAATCGGGCGCCATACGACTCATGCCGATGATGATGCCGTCCACGGGCAGCGCGGCCATACGGCGCGTGGCCTCGGCAAGCGAAAACTCCTCGGTCTTGGACATCTCAACCAGCGTGATGGCGCAATTATGCTCACGAGCAGCACTGGCGATGCCGTCGATCATTGAGAGGTTGCCAAACTTGGTAACATCGTTGACGCATAGGCCAACCGAATGGTAACGACCGTCGCGCAGCGAGCGACCGGCATAACTCGGACGAAAGCCGAGCTCTTGCATAGCGGCCTGCACGCGCTGGCGCGTCTGCTCGTTAACGTTGGGCAAGCCGTTGGCGACGCGCGAAACCGTCTGCTGTGAAACGCCAGCAGCGCGGGCGACGTCGGCCATGGAGACCGGACGCGTACCTGTATCGTTGGACGGGCGCCTTGCCACAGGATCACCTTCACCCTTGCGAGATCTGAATAGCGTGAATGCCGGCCCGGGCAGAAATACACCCCGCGCCGAAGCCCACTATCGTCGGACGCATGTTAACGTACTCTACTTTTTCTATCTGCATCTCTTCTGCTTTATAAGTCCATACGGCAGTACCGTTCACGGCTGAATTTCTACCGATTACCAGATTCTCAAAAAGTGATAAGTGTTGTGTTATGAGTACGTTAACATAGCCCGTAACGTGCGGCATCGTAGATGCTGAGTTTATGCCGCTTCAGATTGTTAACGTACTCACTACGACGGAAAACTCGTCAGTATGCGCCAAGGAAAGGACCCTCATGACCACCCCCGACGAAAAGACACTCGCCACGCTCACCAAGCTGTTTGAGGAGGAGTTTGGCCCCATCGGCGATCGCCAGGTGCTCTATGTGCACGCGCCCGGCCGCTCCGAGATCAGCGGCAACCACACCGACCACGAGGGCGGCCACGTTATCGCCGGCTCGCTCGATGTCGCCGTTGACGGCATCGCCGTGGCAACCGATTCCAACAAGGTCCGCGTTGCCGACGAGGGCTATCCCACGTTTGAGATCGTGCTCGACACGCTAGACGTTCAGGAGTCCGAGAAGGGCACGTCCGCGAGCCTCGTCCGCGGCATGGCCCACGAAATCGCTGCTCTGGGCGTTGAGCCCCAGGGCTTCGACTTCGCCTTCACCTGCTCCGTCCCCTCGGGCGGCGGCCTTTCCAGCTCTGCCGCCGTCGAGGCCGCGTACGGCCGCGCCATGGAGACGCTCTGGGGCGCGCCCGCCATTGAGCCCGTCGCGCTCGCCCAGATGAGCCAGCGCACCGAGAACAACTATTACGGCAAGCCCTGCGGTCTGATGGACCAAGCCGCCGTGTGCCTGGGCGGCCTCGCCTACATGGACTTTGAGGACCAGGCTCAGCCTAAAACCCAGAAGCTCGAGCTCAACTTTGAGGATCACGGCTATGCGCTCGTGCTCGTTAAGGTTGGCGCCGACCATGTGGCGGCTACCGACGACTACGCCGCCGTTCCGCGCGAGATGCAGGACGTCGCCGCCGAGTTTGGCAAGGCACGCCTGTGCGAGGTCAACGTTGCCGACTTTGACGCCAAGCTCCCCGAGCTGCGCGCCAAGCTGGGCGACCGCGCCTGCCTGCGCGCCGTTCACTACTGGTACGAGAACGGCCTGGTCGACAAGCGCTGGGCAGCCCTGAACGCTGGCGACATTGACCAGTTCCTGGTCCTGACGCGCGAGTCCGGCGCCAGCTCTGCCATGTACCTGCAGAATGTTGTTGCCAAGCTGGGTTCCGAGCAGCCTTCCATGTATGCCCTGGCGCTGGCCGAGCACGTGCTCGACGGCCGCGGCGCCGTCCGTATCCACGGTGGCGGCTTTGGTGGCACCATCCAGGCCTTCGTGCCGCTCGATCTGGTCGACACCTTCATTGCCAAGATGAACGGCTGGCTGGGCGAGGGCTCTGCCCGTCACTACGCCATCTCTGACAAGGGGGCTTACGCGGCATGGCTGTAATGACTGACGTGCGAGAGGCCGCGCAGAACCTGATCGAGTACGCCATCCACCGATCGATGATCGGCCAGGACGACCGGATCTGGGCATACAACACCATTTTGGAGTGCATCGGCGCCACGGGTCCCGCACTCGATATGGCCTGGGCGCTCCAGGTTGAGAAACTCTCGCTCTTGCACCCCAATACCCTGCCCGACTTTGATCTTGAAGGCACGCTTGCCGCGCTTGCCGAGGCCGCCGTTGCCAACGGTGCTGCCGAGGACACGGCATCGGGGCGCGACCGCCTCGCCATGCGCATCATGGGCGCGCTCATGCCGAGGCCTTCGGTTGTAAACGAAGAGTTCAATGGGCGTATGGGCGTCAACGAGCCCCGCGCCGCGACCGACTGGTTCTACGGCCTGTGCTGCGATGCCGGCTATGTGCGCCGCGCCGCCATCGCACGCAACATCAAATGGAGCACCCCCACCAACTGGGGCGATCTTGAGATCACCATCAACCTGTCAAAGCCTGAGAAGGACCCGCGCGACATTGCCGCGGCCGGCGCCGCAAAGAACACGGGCGAGAAGTATCCCGCCTGCCAGCTCTGCATCGAAAACGAGGGCTATCCCGGACGCTCCGCCGCAGCCGACGGCGGCGCTCACCCCGCTCGCCAGAACCTGCGCATTATCCCCATCCAGCTCAACGGCGAGCGCTGGGGTTTCCAGTACAGCCCGTACGCGTACTTTAACGAGCATTGCATTGCCATGAGCTCCGAGCATCGTCCGATGCACGTCGACCGCAAGGGCCTGACCTGCCTGCTCGACTTTGTGGACCTGTTCCCGCATTACTTCATCGGCTCCAACGCCGACCTGCCTATCGTGGGCGGCTCGATTCTGTCGCACGACCACTTCCAGGGCGGCGCGCACGAGTTCCCCATGATGCATGCCGCCGAGGTCTCGCAGTTTAGCATGCCCGGTTTTGACCAGGTCACCGGCACTGTGCTGCAGTGGCCGCTCTCGGTGCTGCGCCTGCGCTCGCATGACCGCGCCCAGCTGCTCGACGCTGCCGAGAAGATTATCCTCGCCTGGCGCGAGTGGACCGACGAGTCTGTGGGCGTTATCGCGCACACGGCCGACGGCGTAGCGCACAACACCGTGACGCCCGTCATCCGCCGCGTCGACTCCCGCTGCAACGCCGGCGGCGAGATTTACGAGGCCTACCTGGCGCTTCGCTGCAATATCACGACCGACGAGCATCCGCTGGGCGTTTTCCACCCGCATGCCGAGTATCACCACATTAAGAAGGAGAACATCGGCCTCATCGAGGTCATGGGCCTGGCTATTCTTCCGCCGCGCCTGGTTTCCGAGCTCGGCGCTGTCCGCGAGCACCTGCTGGCAGCCAAGGCCGATGCCAGCTACGACCTTGCCGCAGCGCTCGAGAGCGACGATCTTTGCCGTAGCCACGCCGCATGGGCCGCGGATGTCTTTGCTCGCCGCGCGAACGAGCTTACGGTGGACAACGCCATCGGCATCCTGCACGAGGAGGTCGGCGTGGTGTTTGGCCACGTGCTCGACAACGCCGGCGTCTTTAAGTGGGACGAAGCCGGCCGCGCCGCCCAACAGCGCTTTATCGACTCACTGTAATGATCC
>CAUCXP010000095.1 GCA_958446785.1 uncultured Collinsella sp.
GGGCGACGCTGTGGCGACGGTCGCCGAGGGTGTGGACCTGGCGGCTGCAGGCTCGGATGGCGCTGGCGCGACCGGCGGGGAGGCCTAACATGGCCGAACTTACGCCGCGCATGAAGGGGCTCGTCCAGCCCTACCTGGCCGGCATTGAGCCCTATGATCCCAACTTTACGCCTACGCGCATCAATCTTTCGGCCAACGAGAACACCTATCCCGTGCCTGCCGGCGTGCGTGAGGCAATCGATGCAGCCCTGGCTGCCACGCCGCTCAACCGCTATCCCGATCCCATGTCCAACGACCTGCGCGATGAGCTTGCTGCCTGGCATGGCGTGGCGCGTGAGAATATTTGCGTGGGAAACGGCGGCGACGAGCTGCTCTATAACTACCTGTTGGCGTTTGGCGGCGCGGGGCGGACCCTGCTCAACTGCCCGCCGTGCTTTAGCGAGTATGCGTTCTTTGCATCGCTCTGTCAGACCGAGGTGCGCGACGTGTGGCGCGACCCGGCGACCTTTGAACTCGACCAATTGGCGGTGCTTGCAGCGGCGCCTGAGTGCAACCTGGCCATCGTGACTTCGCCCAACAACCCCACGGGTGACGTGGCACCGCTCGACTTTGTCGCGGCGCTGTGCGATGCGTGCCCCGGCATGGTAATGGTCGACGAGGCCTATGTTGAGTTTGCCGACGATTCGTTTGGCGCGGCAACCACGGCGCAAGGCCTTATCGCCGAGCATCCCAACCTGGTGATTCTGCATACGCTGTCCAAGGCGTTTGGCGCCGCCGGCACGCGTCTGGGCTATGTGATCGCGGCGCCCGAGGTTATTGACGCGTTCGCGGCGATTCGCCAGATCTATTCGGTCAATGTGCTGAGCCAGGCTGCCACGCTTGCCTGCGTGCGTGCGCGCGATGCGTATGCGCCCGTGGTGGCGCAAGTTACATCCGAGCGCGAGCGCGAACTGTGCGCCCTGCGCGCAATGGCTGCCGAGGGTCTGCCCGTGGAGGCGTGGCCGAGCGCGGCGAACTTTGTGCTCGTGCGCACGCCGCATGCCACGCGCGTGCGCGAGCGTCTGCGCGACGAGTATTCGATTTTGGTGCGCGACTTTAGCTACGCGCCGGGGCTCGCGGACTGCCTACGCATTACCGTGGGTACCCCGCAGGAAAACGACGAGGTGCTGGCTGCGTTTGCCGCGCTGGTGAAGGAGGAGATGTAGATGGACCGTTATGCCGAGGTGACCCGCAAGACGGGCGAGACCGACATTGTCGTAAAGCTCGACCTGGACGGAAGCGGCGTGTGCGATATCTCGACCGGCGTGCCGTTTTTCGACCACATGCTCAACGCTTTTGGCCGCCATGGTCTGTTCGATCTGACGGTGCACGCGGTGGGCGACGTCGAGGTCGATGCGCATCACACCGTCGAGGACACGGGCATCGTGCTGGGCGAGGCGTTTTGCCAAGCGTTGGGCGACAAGGCGGGCATTACACGCTTTGCCGACGCGGCGATCGCCATGGACGAGACGCTCGTGATGGCTGCTGTTGATATTTCGGGCCGCGGGCAGGCCTACTGCGAGCTGCCCGTGCCGACCGAGCGCGTGGGCAGCTTCGATACCGAGCTGGCCGTCGAGTTCTTCTACGCCTTTGCGCGTGACGCCAAGCTCACGCTGCACGTGCGCGAGCTGGCGGGCAGCAACTCGCATCACATTATCGAGGCTGCCTTTAAGGCCGTGGGCCGCACGATGCGCCACGCCTGCGAGCTCGATCCCCACGTGCAGGGCATCCCCAGCACCAAGGGCTCGCTGTAACCTGCCAAAAAGGGACAGGTTTTGAATGGGAAAAGGGAGGGTCGCGTGGGCGAACCGAAGATCGTGGTGGTTGACTACCACAAGGGCAACTTGTCGAGCGTTGCGCGCGGGCTTGCGCGCGCCGGTGCCGCCGCCTGCACATCGGACGATCCGGAGCAGATCCGCAATGCCGACGGCCTGGTCATCCCGGGCGTGGGCGCGTTCTATGACGCGATCGCCTTTATGCGCCAGAGCGGCGAGGCGGACGCGGTGCTCGATGCCGTCGCAGCCGGAACTCCGCTGCTCGGTATCTGTCTGGGCCTTCAGCTATTTTTTGAGCGCGGCAACGAGGGTGTGCCTGCGGACGAGGGCGCGGTTGCCGATGGCAACACCACCGAGCAGGCTGGCGGTCCCTGGGTCGATGGCCTGGGTATTATGCGTGGCTCGTGCACGCGCTTGGAATCGAGTCGCCTGAAGGTGCCGCACGTGGGCTGGGACCAGGTACACATGACGCCCGTCGGTGCGGCCGATCCGCTGCTTGCCGGTTTTGCCGAGGGTGCCAACATGTACTTCACCCACAGCTACGCGGTGGCCGACGATGCCGATGCCGCCGATGTGCTGGCGCGCACGCACTATACGCGGAGCTTCCCGTGCATCGTGCGCCACGGCAACGTGTGGGGCTGCCAGTTCCATCCCGAGAAATCCTCCGCGCTGGGTCAGCGCATCCTTAAGAACTTCGTGAGCATCGTCGAGGGGGCCGGCCGATGATTCTGTTTCCCGCAATCGATCTGATCGGCGGCAAGGTCGTGCGCCTGGAGCGCGGCGACCGGAGCCGCTGCAAGGTATATTCCGACGACCCCGTGGCAGTCGCCCGCTCGTTCGCCGAGCAGGGTGCGAGCTGGGTGCACGTCGTCGACCTGTCTGCTGCCTTTGGCGAGGACGAGGACACGTGTGCTGCCAACTCGGCGGCGATTAAGGGCATCTGCGGCATCGACGGTCTGTCTGTGGACGTGGGCGGCGGCGTTCGCTCGCTTGCACGCATCGACGAGCTGGCCGGCTACGGCGCGCGTCGCATCGCACTGGGCACGGTGCTCGTGACCGAGCCGGGTTTTGCCGAGGTGGCGGCCCAAGGCTTTGGCGAGCTGCTCGTGGCCGACATCGCCGCGCGCGACGGCCAGGTCAAGGTGAACGGCTGGCGCGACGGCGCGGGCGTGGCACTCGACGATGCCGTGGCACAGCTCACCGAGCTGGGCTTTAAGCATCTGGTGTATACCGACATCGCGCGCGATGGCATGCAGACGGGCATCGATGTGGCGGCGTATCGCCATGTTGCCAAGGTCGCGGGCTTTCCTGTCGTGGCTTCGGGCGGCATCTCTACGCTCGATGACATTCGCGCGCTGGCTGCGGTGGGTGAGGATGCCATCGAGGGTGCCATTACCGGCCGTGCGCTCTACGAGGGCAACTTTACGCTGGCCCAGGCACTGGCCGCCGCCCGAGGGGAGGAGTAGCCCATGCTTACCAAACGCGTGATTCCCTGTCTGGACGTCAAGGACGGCCGTGTGGTCAAGGGCGTCAACTTTGTGAGCTTGCGCGATGCGGGCGATCCGGTGGAGTTGGCGCGCGCCTACGACTGCGAGGGCGCGGACGAGGTCGTCTTCCTGGACATTACCGCCACGAGCGATAACCGCGCGACGACCATCGAGATGGCGGCGCATGCGGCCGAGGAGCTGGCCATTCCCTATACCGTGGGCGGCGGATTTCGTGACCTGGCGGGCATGCGCACCATGGTTGCCGCCGGTGCCGACAAGGTGTCGCTCAACTCGGCGGCCGTGCGCGACCCGTCGTTGATTAGCCAGGCTGCCGCGGCGTTTGGCAGCCAGGCCGTGGTCGCGGCGATTGATGCCAAGCGTGTGGGCCTGCCCGGCGAGCCGGGTGCCGATAGGTGGGAGGTCTTCACGGCGGGCGGCCGCAACGCCACGGGTATCGACGCGGTGGCGTGGGCCGAGGAAGCGGCTCGTCGCGGCGCCGGCGAGATCTTGCTGACCAGTATGGATCGCGACGGCACCAAGGCCGGCTTTGACCTGGCGCTCACCCGCGCCGTGGCGCGCGCGGTGCCGATTCCCGTCATCGCGAGCGGCGGCGTGGGTACGCTCGAGCATTTTGCCGAGGGCGTGATCGAGGGCGAGGCCGATGCCGTGCTGGCGGCGAGCGTCTTTCACTTTGGAACCTTCAGCATTCGCCAGGTGAAGGAGTATATGGCGTCGCAGGGTATTCCCGTGAGATTGGATTTTTAAATGGAGCAAGTGACAACTGCGTCCGAGCTCAAATACGACGCCCGCGGGTTGATTCCTTGTGTGGTTCAGCAGTATGACACTGGCGAGGTGCTTATGGTTGCCTGGATGAATGAGGAATCGGTGGGGCTGACGCTTAAGACCGGTACCACGTGGTTTTGGAGCCGCAGTCGCCAGGAGCTCTGGAACAAGGGTGCGACGAGCGGCAATATGCAAGAGGTCAAGGAGCTCTGGGCCGACTGCGATAGCGATACGCTGCTGGTCAAGGTCGACTCGCCGGGTCCGGCCTGCCATACCGGCAACCGTACCTGCTTCTTTAAGAAACTCGCGTAGGGCGGGCGCTCGATTAGACGCTCGGCCACCAGAAAGGATTGAACTATGGGTGTGCGCACCGCAAACGTTCAGGATGGAAATATCGGAGAGACGCTGACAGGTCTGGCCGAGGTGATTCACGGTCGTCGTGATGCATCGCCGCAGGAAAGCTATACCGCGCGTCTGCTGACCGACGTCGAGGATGAGCTGCTCAAGAAGCTTGCCGAGGAGTCGAGCGAGGTGATCATGGCCTGCAAGGATAACGATCACGATCACATCCGCTACGAGGCCGGCGACCTGGTCTACCACCTGCTCGTGACGCTCGAGCGCTACGGCATCACCCTCGACGAGCTGGCCGGCGAACTCAACGCCC
Source organism: uncultured Collinsella sp. (assembly GCA_958446785.1). Lineage (GTDB taxonomy): Bacteria > Actinomycetota > Coriobacteriia > Coriobacteriales > Coriobacteriaceae > Collinsella. The sequence goes on from CAUCXP010000095.1 coordinate 4,749, forward strand.
GCCGTCACTAGTCATTGGGGACGTTCTTAAACGACTAGTTAGGCGAGGGGTGTGGATTCCCATTCGCCGGTGGGGTGGGGGACGTCGAAGGTTCGGTAGCCACAGTCGTAGGCGTGTGCCTGGGTCTCACGGATGTTCCAGCAAATGTCGCAGGCGCGGTGTGCGTCCGAGCCAAAAGTGATCGGCACCTCGGCGTGGGCGAAGCAACGCAACAACCCGGTCGTGGGATAGTAGTCGTCGAGTCCCTTGCGCGGCGCAGCGGTCGAGACCTCAACGCGGCGGCCCGCGTCGTGTGCACACTCTGCCATCTGCCCCCAGAACGGCGCGGGGTCAAAGTCGGGCGCAAAGCCCTCTTTCGAAAAGCGCATGACCAGGTCGGGGTGAGCCATTACATCAAAGTTGAGCGGGCTCTCGCAGGCGCGGCACCAGTCGTCGACGTAGCGCTCCCATACGCCGCGTACCCCCAGGTTTTCCCAAACGTGCAGGTTGGTGTCATCGTCGATCCAGCCGCAGCGCGAATCGGGCGTATCGGGACGAGCGACGTCCTCCGTCCCCGCCGTGCCCGCAGCACCTGCCGCAATATCGCCTGGGTTACCAATCCAATGCACGCTGCCCAGGCGCACGACGGCGCCTCGGGACCAGCGCTCGACCAAAGGCTCGCAGCCCTCGTACCAATCGCATTCAAAGCCATAGATAAGCTCGAGCTCCGGCGCGATCTGCGCGGCAAGCTTGCGAGCATCCTCAAAAGCCAGACGATGTGCCGGCAGGTCGCCCTCAGTAACCTGCACTTCGCAGTTGGCATCCATGCTGGCGGGCAGGGTGAGATGGTCGGTTGAGACCATGACGCGGCAGCTGGCCGCAGCAGCGGCGCGAACGTTGTCCTCAAACGAGGCATGACCGTCCGAGAACGAGGTGTGGGTGTGGCAATCGACCAGCGGGCAAGCAGGCATGGCAGCTCCTTTGCGTCAAGCGAATCCGCTTCATTGTAATGGCGTAGCTCTCAACACGCCGGACACGCCGGGGGTCGAAATCGATTGGAAAGGCTGCGCGACGCGCGGTGCGGCCTCGCTTGCGCTCTCAAAACGTGTACATCAGCCTCCAAAAGCTGCAAAAAATGACATGTTTGGAGGCTGACGTACACGTTTGAGTGGAGCGGGCCGGCGTTGGAGCGCGCCAGCACTTGCGCCCAGCAAAAGTCGCACCTATCCCATGACGCCGCCCCTGCGCCGCCCGCGATGTGCTAGCGTTTGGATGAACAAAACGAGCCCGCGCGGAAAGGAGCCGGACCGTATGCCATGCGATAGCACATCCCCGCTGTCCCGCGAGACCGATGCGCCCGAAACCATCGTCAAGCTGGAATGCGATATTGATGACGCGTCGCCCGAGGTGCTTGCCTACGCCGCCGACCGCCTGCGCGAGGCGGGTGCGCGCGAGGTGCACTGGCTGCCCGTCTATTGCAAGAAAGGCCGTCTCGGCTGGCAGCTGCAGGTAATCTGCGCCCACGAGG
>CAUCXP010000096.1 GCA_958446785.1 uncultured Collinsella sp.
GTTCCCACCTCGGGCCGCAACCGTACCATGATCCACGAGGACGCGCGCGTGCTCGGCCTCAACTCTTACATTGGTGAGATGGGCGGCCTGGTCATGTACGACCTCAAAGCCAACGATTGGGAGTATCTGACTGGCGACATGCCTTACGACCCCGTCTGCGGCCTTACTCCGCACCAGGTGATCGAGCAGACCGGCGTGTGCGAGAAGATCCTCGCCCGCTGGCCGCACAAGATCGAGTATCACAACGACATGTCGACCGGCTACAAGTACCGCGAGGTCACCGTCGGCATGCGCGGCGATGTGCCCGACGATGAGGTCCAGGCCATCCTCGACGAGGCCGGCTGCGGCCTGGTGTGGGCCTGTAACGGTCACCTGACGCATCTGTCCAAGCCGACGACGCTCGAGCTCGATCGCGTCGAGGACGGTCGCGCGTTCAACATCAACCCCGCGGGTCTCAACAAAGGCGTCGCCATTGCGCGCTTCTGCGAGCACCTGGGGATCGAGCGCGAGGAGACGCTCGCGCTCGGCGACTCCGAGTCCGACTTCTACATGGCCGATCACGTGGGCACGTTCTGTCTGGTCGAGAATGGCCTGACGAGCGCCGGCGCGCCCGAGTTCCTGGCTGCTTGCGAGAACGCTTTCGTTACGCGCGGCAAAATTGTCGACGGTTGGGCGGCGACGGCAGAGCTGCTGGTCGCGGCGCGTTCGTAGCGCGGCGTCGCCGCACTTGGATATGTCTTTTCGAGAGAGACTGGTGAGGTAATGTCCGATATCGAGAATCCGGCAGGCGACACGCGCCCGATCGGTGTGTTCGATTCTGGCCTGGGCGGTCTGACGGTTGCGCGCGCCATCGCGACGGCGCTGCCGCACGAGTCCGTCTACTACTTCGGCGACACCAAACGCTGCCCCTACGGCACGCGCACCGAGGATGAGGTGCGCTCGTTTGCGTTGCAGGCGGGCCGTTGGCTGTCGAAGCACGACGTCAAGATTATGGTCATCGCCTGCAACACGGCGACAGCTGCGGCCTTACGTCTGGCCCAGCAGGTGCTCGACGTTCCCGTGATCGGCGTGATCGCGCCGGGTGCCCGTGCGGCAATCAACAGCACCCGTTCGCGTCGCGTGGGCGTGCTCGCCACCAACCTCACCATTCGCTCGGGCGCTTACACGCGCGCCATTCAGGATCTAGATGCCGGCGTCGACGTATACGGCTGCCCCGCCTCGAGCTTTGTCGAGGTTGTCGAACACGAGCTCGCCTCGGGTGCGCATCTGCAAGAGCAGTGGCTTGAGAACGAGGACATCTTCGATACGCCTGCCGTGCGTGCGCTGGTGGGTGCCACGGTTGAGCCACTGCGCGACCACGGTATCGATACCGTGGTGCTCGGCTGTACGCATTTTCCGCTGTTGGTGGGACCTATCCGCCATGCGCTGGGGTCTGGGGTGCGCGTCGTGAGTTCCGCCGAGGAGACCACACGAGAGCTGACCGATATCCTCACGCGCCGCGAGCAGCTGGCGGGTGACGCCGCCGAGCCGCAGCATCGTTTTGCCACGACGGCCGATAACATTGCCGAGTTTGCGGTGGCGGGCAGCTTTATCTTTGGTCAGCCGCTCAAGAGCATTGAGCATATCGATATCGATGAGCTGAAATAGATGTAAGGCCGCCGTCAGAGCCTTCGCCACACCTTTTGCCGAAAGGATTTTTCTATGCAGTACATGCAGGTCAACCGCGCCAACGGTCGCGCCGCCAACGAGTTGCGCCCCGTTAAGCTCACCCGTGGCGTCATGAAGCACGCCCACGGCTCGTGTTTTGCCGAGTTCGGTGACACGCGCGTGCTTTGTGCCGCCACCATCGAGGAGGGCGTGCCGGGCTGGCGCAAGGGTGCCAAGGCCGGTTGGGTAACCGCAGAGTATGCCATGCTGCCGGCATCGACCGGCAAGCGCTGCAAGCGCGAGCACGCCAACCGCAAGGGCCGCTCCATGGAGATTGAGCGCCTCATTGGCCGCAGCCTGCGTACCGTCGTCAACATGAAGGCGCTCGGCGAGTACACCGTTACCGTCGACTGCGATGTGATCCAGGCGGATGGCGGCACGCGTACGGCGAGCATTACCGGTGCCTGGGTGGCGCTGCACGACGCCCTTGCTATGTGGGTCGAGGCCGGCAAGATCGAGCGCATCCCGCTCACGGGCCAGGTTGCTGCCATCTCTATGGGCGTTGTCGACGGCAATACGCTGCTTGACCTCGATTATTCCGAGGACAGCCATGCCGAAGTCGACATGAACCTCGTCGCCACCGACACCGGTGAGATGATCGAGCTCCAGGGCACCGGCGAGCAGGCGCCCTTTGACCGTAAGCGCCTCAACGCCCTGCTCGACCTGGGCGACAAAGGCATCGCCGAGCTCATCGAGCTCCAGCGCCAGGCCCTCGCCTAACCTGCCAAAAAGGGACAGGTTTATTTTGGCAGGTTTTATCTGGGAAAACGTCGAAGTATAAGACTGCCGTTGATTGAGAGGGGAGAGGCGGAGGCCCTCGTCGCCCTCGGCGCGGCATTGCTATAGAGACAAGGAGACCACTCATGGCACTTGAGAAGATCGACATCGACACCCTCGACCCGGCGGCGACCATTGTCGTGGCAACGGGCAACGCCCATAAGCTCACCGAGATCGAGGCCATCTTGGGCAAGGTCATGCCCGAGGTTCGCTTTGTGGCGCTCGGCCAGCTGGGCGATTTTGAGGACCCCGAGGAAAACGGCACGACGTTTTTGGAGAACGCCATCATCAAGGCGCAGGCTGCCGTCGAAGAGACGGGGCTCATGGCCATTGCCGACGATTCGGGCTTGGTCGTCGACGCGCTTGACGGCGAGCCGGGCGTGTATAGCGCGCGCTATGCGGGCGTGCACGGAGACGATGCCGCCAACAACGCCAAGCTTCTCGTTAACCTGGAAGGCGTGGCGGACGAGGACCGCACCGCGCGCTTTATGAGCGTCGTTGCGCTTATCGACACGGATGGTCTGGTCACCTATGGCGAGGGCGCCTGCGAGGGCGTTATCGCACACGAGGGCCGCGGCGATCACGGCTTTGGCTATGACCCGCTGTTCCTGCCGGTCGACACGCCGGGCAAGACCATGGCCGAGCTGACGGCGGACGAGAAGAACGCCATCAGCCATCGTTTCCACGCGCTCGAGCATCTGTCCGCCAAACTGACGGGCGAGGAGTAGGCCGTGCGTGCGGTGGTGCAGCGCGTACTCAACGCCGGCGTGACGGTCGACGGCGAGTGCGTGGGCAAAATTGGGCGCGGCTATCTGGTGCTGCTGGGCGTGGGCCACGGCGACACGCGCGCCGAGGCCGATAAGCTGTGGGGCAAGCTCCGGGGCTTGCGCATCAACGAGGACGAGAACGGCAAGACCAACCTGGCACTTGCCGATGTCGACGGCGAGGTGCTCGTGGTGTCGCAGTTCACGCTGTTCGCTGACTGCCGCCACGGTCGCCGTCCGTCGTTTACCGATGCAGGCGCGCCCGATGTTGCCAACGAGCTCTACGAGTACTTCCTGACGCTCGTTCGTCAAGATGTCGAACACGTGGCGCACGGCATCTTTGGCGCCGATATGAAAGTCGACTTGGTCAACGACGGCCCATTCACCATCGTCTTGGACACGGACAACCTTTAGGTTACGCGGTTTTACCAAACCGCGTAACAACTGGTCATGCGAGGTTGTCGTCTGGTACGTATTTGGGACGGGGTTTATTTAGCTACTTGCATATGGCGGCAGCAGGGTGCTATAGTATTAGAGTTTTGTCTATCTTAGGGGTATTATCCCCTTTTTGAATTGCACCTTCTGGAGGCCCTGTTCATGGAAGAGATGGAAGTCAATCACGTCGACGACATCCACGAGAAGCTGACCGATATGGTGGGCGATCGCGTCAAGGTGAAGGCCAACATGGGCCGCACCCGCGTCGTCGAGCGCATGGGCACCATCAAGAGCGTCCACCCCGCCGTCTTTATCGTCGAGGTTGACGAACGTCGCGGCCGCAAGTCGCGTCAGTCCTACCAGTATATCGATGTCCTCACCGGGCAGGTCGAGCTGTTCGACCCCGAGAGCGGTGAGCACATTTTTACCCCGCTCGGCAATCAGCTCGAGGAGCACTAACGGTGACCGATCGGTCCCTGACTCTTTCCGCGCCGGCAAAGATTAACCTCTACCTGGGGGTTCATACCGAGCGCGATGACCGCGGCTACCACAGGGTCGATTCCCTGATGGCAGCCGTCGGTCTTTCCGATTCCGTGACGGTCGCGCCGGCGCAGGCGCTGACCGTCCAGACGGTTCCGGCATCAGATTTTCCCATGCAAAAGAATACGGCGTATCGGGCTGCGGTTGCTATGGCCGAGCATTATGGTCGCGAGGCAAACATCTGCGTGACGATTGAGAAGCGCATTCCATTGTGCGCCGGCTTGGGCGGCCCCTCGACGGATGCGGCCGCGGTCATTGTCGCCTTGGCGGAGCTCTGGGGAATTGATCGCACCGACCCCGCGCTCGACGACATTGCGCGGGGTATTGGTGCTGACGTTCCCTTCTTTTTGCATGCCAGCCCAGCATTTTACGTGGGTGGGGGAGACGTGCTGGCCACCGAGTACCCCGCACTACCCGCGACGCCCGTCGTGCTGGTCAAGCCGCGCGAGGCAAGCGTTTCAACAATTGAAGCCTATCGACGTTTTGATGAGACTCCAGCTCCTGCGGACAAGCCCGGAGCGATCGCATCTGCCCTTCGCTCGGGAGACGCAGAGGCGGCCTACGCGCTCGTCCACAACAACCTGGGAGTCATTTCCGCGCAGATGGAGCCGCGGATTCAAACGGTGCTCGACTGGCTTCGTTCACAGGACGGTACCATTGCCGCAAACGTGTGCGGTTCGGGTGCCTGCTCGTTTGCTCTCTGCGATACCGCCGCCACGGCAGTCAATCTTGCGGAAGCTGCCCAGCAAAATGGCTGGTGGGCTTATGCAACGGAGCTCGTTTCCGACACGGTTCGCATTGAAGCGCCAAAGAAATATAAATTTCTCTAGCATGCGGCGAAAATCTTTGTTACTATAGTCGAGCTAACGGGTTGTGGCTCAGTTTGGTAGAGCACTGCGTTCGGGACGCAGGGGTCGCTGGTTCAAATCCAGTCAACCCGACCAGAGCATGAGGAGGGACCGCTTCTTGCGGTCCCTTTTTTTAGCTATTGTTGTGATACCGCGGCACCCGCGGTATACTCATTCGAGCTTGTCTCGCTGTATTGTGGAGGTCTACATGTTTGGACTGAGGGCTCCTGAGCTCATCATTATTCTCGTTGTTGTCCTGATTATCTTCGGGCCTAAGAACCTGCCGAAGCTCGGCAAGTCCCTCGGCTCTACCGTCAAGAATATCCGCGAGGGTATGGAGGGCGACGATAAGGGCGAAACCAAGCAGGCCGAGGACGTTGTGGTCGAGGAGTCCAAGGAGGACAAGGAGATCGCAGAGCTCGAGGCCAAGCTCGCTGCTGCCAAGCAAAAGAAGGCAGAGGACAGCGACGCGGACGCAGAGTAGTCCCATCCCTTTGGGGTGAGCACCTGACCGGCTTGCCCGCAGGCTAGCCGGTCTTTTTCGTTTTGTTGACAGTTGATCGTTACATCATAGTTGGGGAGATATCCGTATGGACGCAAGCCAGATCGTACTGACCGCTGAGGGCCGCCAGAAGCTCGTCGAGGAGCTCGCTTGGCGTGAGGGCGATTACGCCAAGGAGATCGTCGAGGACATCAAGGAAGCCCGCGCGTTCGGCGACCTTTCGGAGAACTCCGAGTACGACGCCGCCAAGGACAAGCAGGCCCAGAATGCTGCTCGCATTGCCGAGATTCAGGCCATCCTCGCCAACGCTCAGGTTGCTGCCACTACGGGCGATCTGACCGTCTCCATCGGTTCCACCGTTTCTCTGATCGATCCCAACGGTGAGGTCATGGAAGTCACGCTCGTCGGTACCACCGAGACCAACTCGCTCGAGCACAAGATCTCCAACGAGTCTCCGGTCGGCCACGCCATCATCGGTCACGGCGAGGGCGACTCCGTCGAGGTTGTTACGCCTTCGGGCAAGACCCGCGTCTACACCATCGCAAAGATCGCACGCTAGACCACGGTCCCGCGTAATCGGCCTGAGCAGGATCTTTGGCAAGCTCCCAAGGCTTCTTTTCATCGAC
>CAUCXP010000097.1 GCA_958446785.1 uncultured Collinsella sp.
TATTCGTCGGCGGGCGCATCGCCTCGTCCGCCGACGCCATGCGGCGCCAAGCCGCACTTCAAAGGGTTTGTCCCTTTGGTGAAGCGTTGACGGGAGAGGGCCCGTTTCCGGTGTAGGCCGGCGCTTCGCACTCCGCCATGTCAGAGGTGTCAAACCCCGCCTCTGATGTTGAAGGGAGCATCCATGCTTCTGGTCGCTAACGGTTCCGTTTTTACCCGCAACGCTCAGACCCCGTTTATTCCAAACGGTGCGGTCGCCATTGACGGAGATACGATCGTCGAAGTGGGCCCCGAGTGCGAGCTCAAGGCCAAGTACCCGGATGCCGAGTACGTCGACGCCCAGGGCAACCTCATCATGCCCGGACTCATCAACTGCCACACCCACATCTACTCGGGTCTGGCCCGCGGCCTTGCCATTAAGGGCTGCAACCCCACCAACTTCCTGGAGAATCTTGAGCAGCAGTGGTGGAAGATCGATGACAACCTGACGCTCGACGGCACCAAGGCCAGCGCCTATGCCACGATTTTGGACTCCATCCGCGATGGCGTCACCACGATCTTCGATCACCATGCGAGCTTCTGCGAGATCCCGGGAAGCCTCTTTACCATTAAGGATGCAGCTCAGGAGCTGGGCATGCGTTCGTGCCTGTGCTACGAGGTCTCCGACCGCCGCGGTCAGGAAAAATGCGACCAGGCCATTGCCGAGAACGCCGAGTTTGCCCAGTGGGCCGCCAAGGAGCGTCGCGATAACGACAACCACATGATTGCCGCCATGTTTGGCGGTCACGCCACCTTTACGCTTTCGGACGAGACCATGGATAAGATGGCCGAGGCCAACAACGGCCTGACCGGCTTCCACATCCATGTGTGCGAGGGCATGAATGACGTGTGGGACTCCCGCCTCAACCGCGGTGGCATCAGCCCCGTCGAGCGCCTGCTGCAGCACAATCTGCTGGGTCCCGACACCATGCTCGGCCACTGCATCCACGTGACGCCCGCCGAGATGGATATCGTCAAGGAGTCCGGTACCTGGCTCGTCAACAACCCCGAATCCAATATGGGCAACGCCGTGGGCTGCGCCCCCGTGCTCGAGTTCTTCCGCCGCGGCATCCCCGTGTGCATGGGCACCGACGCCTACACCCACGATATGCTCGAGAGCCTTAAGGTCTTCCTGATCATTCAGCGACACAACGCCGCCATGCCCAACGTGGGCTGGTGCGAGGCCATGACCATGCTGTTCGAGAACAACGCCAAGATGGCGAGCAAGTACTTCGATCGCAAGCTCGGCGTGCTCGAGGCCGGCGCTGCCGCCGATGTCATCGTCATGGACTACAAGCCCTTTACGCCGCTGAGCGAGGAGAATATCGACGGCCACATGCTCTTTGGCATGATGGGCAAAAACTGCCGCACCACCATCATCAACGGCCGCGTCCTGTACAAGGATCGCGAGTTCGTTGGCATTGATGAGGACAAGATCAACGCGTGGACCATGGCCGAGTCCAAGAAGCTCTGGAGCACGCTCAACGATCGAACCTACTAATTCACAAGTAGATTCGCGCGCGTCGGATGTTTCGCCGCATCCGACGCGCGCATAGGCGGCCTCCGCGGGGTCGCCGGCGCTGTGCTAGCGCTACACCGTATTTGCGCCCGCCGCGCGGTCTCGCCGGGCGTTACAGAGAGGAGCTCACTATGAGCGACATCATGAGGCCGATCCCGTTTTCGCAGCTGATGAACTGGATCATCGAGGAGCACAAGACCCAGGACGCCATCTTTGGCGTGCGTAAGATGGTCACGACCAACCAGGAGGGTGCGCTTCCCATTTTTGACGAGCGCATCGAGACTCCGTTTGGCCCGGCTGCCGGTCCCAATACGCAGCTGGCCCAGAACATCGTGGCCTCTTATGTGGCCGGTTCTCGCTTCTTTGAGCTCAAGACCGTCCAGGTTATGGACGGCGAGGAGCTCTCCAAGTGCGTCAACAAGCCCTGCATCGTGGCTCAGGACGAGTGCTACAACTGCGAATGGTCGACCGAGCTCGAGGTTCCGCAGGCCTTTGCCGAGTATGTGAAGGCATGGTTTGCCTGCCACCTGATCGCTCGCGAGTACGGTCTGGGCAGCCCGGACGGCTTTGTCTTCAACATGTCGGTGGGCTATGACCTGGAGGGCATTAAGAGCCCCAAGGTCGACGCCTACATCGAGGGCATGAAGGATGCCAGCGGCTCCGACGTCTGGAACGAGTGCCGTGCCTGGGCGCTTGCCAACCTGGACAAGTTTGAGCATGTCGACGCTGCGTTTGTCGAGTCCATCCCGGCGCGCGTCTCCAACTCCATCACCGAGTCTACCCTGCACGGCTGCCCGCCGGCGGAGATCGAGCGCATCGCGACCTACCTCATCACCGAGAAGGGCCTCAACACCTACATCAAGTGCAACCCCACGCTGCTGGGCTATGAGTTTGCACGTCAGCGCCTCAACGAGCTGGGCTTTGACTATATCGTCTTTGATGACACGCACTTCCGCGAGGATCTGCAGTGGGCCGATGCCGTGCCCATGTTCGAGCGCCTGATTGTCCTGTGCGCCGAGCGCGGTCTGGAGTTCGGCGTCAAGCTGACCAACACGTTTCCCGTCGACGTGACCAGGAACGAGCTGCCTTCCACCGAGATGTACATGTCCGGCCGTTCGCTGTTCTCGCTGACCATCGAGGCCGCCCGCCGCATTACCGAGCAGTTCGATGGCAAGCTGCGCATCAGCTACTCCGGCGGTGCCACGGTCTACAACATCCGTGCCCTGTATGACGCCGGCATTTGGCCCGTCACCCTGGCGACTGACGTGCTCAAGCCCGGTGGTTACGAGCGCTTTAGCCAGATGGCCGGCGAGTTTACCGACCTGGACGGCAAGCCGTTTGAGGGCGTCTCGCTCGAGGCCGTGACCGCGATCCAGACCGACTCGCTCACCAACCCGCTCTACAAGAAGCCGCTGCGCCCGCTGCCCGATCGCAAGGTCGCCGGCAAGAGCCCGCTTTCCGACTGCTTTACCACGCCGTGCCGTACGAGCTGCCCCATCCAGCAGGATATTCCCGCCTACCTGGCGGCTGTTGACGAAGGTCGCTTCGAGGACGCGCTCAACATCATCATCGAGCGCAACGCCCTGCCGTTCATTACCGGCACCATCTGCCCGCATCCCTGCGGCCGTGCCTGCGAGCGTGCGTTTTACGAGCCCGAGGGCGCCCAGATTCGCGCCAGCAAGCTCAAGGCCGCCCGCGAGGCCATGGCCGCCGTGCTGCCCAAGCTGCGCGCCCAGGCCATCGCCAACGACGGCGAGCGCAACGTTGCCGTTATCGGCGGCGGCCCGGCCGGCCTGGCGACGGCGTTCTTCCTGACACGTGCCGGCGTGCCCGTCACCATCTTTGAGGCCCGCGATTCGCTCGGCGGTGTGGTCCGTCACGTAATCCCCGAGTTCCGTATCGCCAGCGACGATATCTCCCACGACGCCGAGCTCTGCCTGGCCTTTGGTGCCAAGGTGCAGCTCAACGCCCGCGTGGAATCCATCGACGAGCTCAAGGCCCAGGGCTTTACCGACGTGGTCGTGGCCACCGGTGCCTGGATGCCCGGCTCTGCGGGCCTGGGCGAGGGCGCCGAGCTCGACGTGCTGGAGTTCCTCGAGGCCGCCAAGAAGGGCGAGAAGCTCGAGCTGGGCGAGGACGTCGTGGTCATCGGCGCCGGCAATACCGCTATGGACGCGGCCCGCGTGGCCAAGCGCCTGACTGGCGTGAAGAACGTGCGCCTGGTGTATCGCCGCACCAAGAAGCAGATGCCCGCCGACGAGGAAGAGCTCGATCTTGCTCTTGCCGACGGCGTTGAGTTCTGTGAGCTGCTGGCGCCCAAGGCGCTCGACGGCGCCGTGCTGACCTGCGACGTCATGGAGCTTGGCGAGCCGGACGCAAGCGGCCGTCGCAGCCCCGTCGCCACGGGCGAGACCGTCGAGCTGCCCGCCACCACGGTGATCTGTGCCGTGGGCGAGGGCATCGATGCCAGCCTGTACGACGCCGCGGGCGTCGAGCACGACCGTCGCGGCCGCCTTGCCGCCACCTCCACCGGCGTTGAGGGCGTCTGGGCTGCAGGTGACTGCCGTCGCGGTCCGGCCACCGTGGTCGAGGCTATCGCCGATGCCGCCGAGGTCGCCCGTGCCATCGCTGGCGTGGACTTTAACAAGTACGCCGACCAGAATGCTCAGGTCGGTCGCGAGGACGCCTGCTACGAGCGCAAGGGGTCGCTGTGCCGCGACAAGCGCAATTGCACCAAGACCCGCTGCCTGGGCTGCGGCTCGGTGTGCGAGGTCTGCTGCGACGTGTGCCCCAACCGCGCCAACGTGGCAATTAAGGTGCCGGGCCTGGCCAAGCATCAGGTCGTCCATGTCGACGGCATGTGCAACGAGTGCGGCAACTGCGCCGTGTTCTGCCCCTACCAGGAGGGTCGTCCCTACAAGGACAAGCTCACCCTGTTCTGGAGCGATCAGGACATGGAGAACTCCGAGAACGAGGGCTTCCTGGCCGTGGACGAGGACCACTTTAAGGTTCGCGTCGCCGGCACGGTCCGCACCGTCTCGGTCGATGCCGTCAACACCGGTCTGCCCGAGGCCGTCCGCCTGACCATCAAGGCCGTGCGCGACAGCTATCCGTATCTCCTTAAGAAATAGGCGAGTCTCTTATGGCCAAATCCATTCAACATAACGTGGCCTACGTTGCCTGCGGAAGCGGTTGCGCCTCCGCAGGCGGCGACGCCCGCTGCAGCGAAGGCTGCATTGGCTGTGGCGCCTGTGTCGCGGCCTGCCCCCACGGTGCCATTGCGCTGGTCGATGGCATCGCCCGCGTGGACCGCTCCAAGTGCACGGGCTGTGGCCTGTGCGGCATGGCGTGCCCGCAGCGCGTGATTGCCTTCGTTCCCGGCTACCAGAACATCCTGGTGCGCTGCAACAACACCGATAAGGGCGCCATTGCGCGCAAGATCTGCGACACGAGCTGCATCGGTTGCGGCATGTGCGCCAAAAAGTGCCCTGCCGGCGCTATCCGCATCGAGGACAACTGCGCCCATATTGATGGCGCGGATTGTCTGTCGTGCGGCATGTGCGCCGTCGTCTGCCCGCATGGCGCCATCCACGACCGCACCGGCATAGCCGCCGGCGTGTAGAAGGGAATCACCATGGCACAGGAATTCACTTTTACCGTTAACGGCGTCGAGCGCACGACGACCCAAAACAAACCGTTGCTGCGCTACCTGCGCGACGACCTGCACATTCACTCCGCCAAGGACGGCTGCTCCGAGGGCGCGTGCGGTACCTGCACCATCCACGTGGACGGTGCGGCCGTCAAGGCGTGCGTGCTGACCACCGCCCTTGCCGCCGGCCGCAACATCGTGACCGTCGAGGGCCTGCCCGAGGACGTGCGCGAGGCCTTTGTGTACGCCTTTGGCGCCGTGGGTGCCGTGCAGTGCGGTTTTTGCATCCCCGGCATGGTCATGGCGGGTGCCGCGCTCATAGCCGAGGATCCCGAGCCCACCGAGGAGCAGATCAAGTACGCCATCCGCGGTAACGTCTGCCGCTGCACCGGCTACAAGAAGATCATCGAGGGCATTTCGCTGGCAGCTGCGGTGCTCCGCGGCGAAAAGCAGATCGACGAGGACCTGGAGCGCGGCGACGACTACGGCGTGGGCAAGCGCGCCTTCCGTATCGACGTGCGCAAGAAGGTGCTCGGCGAGGGCAAGTATCCCGATGACATCGACGAGCTCGATCAGCCGGGTCTGACCTACGCCAGCGCCGTGCGCTCCAAGTATCCGCGCGCCCGCGTGCTCTCCATCGATACCTCCAAGGCCGAGGCCCTGCCCGGCGTGGTGGGGATCCTGCGCGCCGAGGACGTGCCGGTCAACCAGGTCGGCCACCTTATCCAGGACTGGGACGTCATGATCGCCCAGGGCGATATCACCCGCTGCGTGGGTGACGCCATCGTGCTGGTGGTTGCCGAGGACGAGGCGACGCTCGAGAAGGCCAAGAAGCTCGTAAAGATCGATTACGAGCCGCTGAAGCCCGTGCGCAACATTGTCGAGGCCAGGGCTGCCGACGCCCCGC
>CAUCXP010000098.1 GCA_958446785.1 uncultured Collinsella sp.
GAGCCTGAGCCTGAGCCTGAGCCCGCGCCCGTGCCTGAGCCCGAGCCTGCGCCAAGCTCCGACGAGGACCCGCAGGACGAGTAACCCTGCCACCTGCCATTTGGGGACGGGGTAGAAACGGTAGAAATAGCGCTTGACAAATGAGCGGGGGCGGACGTGTCGAAACGTCCGCCCCCGCTTTGTTATCGCGATGTGGCTATGACTGCGAGACGGTCGCGAATCGGCTACTCGTCGTGCTTCTCCTCGCGGCGCGCGGCGGCGCGTGCATCGTGGATGCCCTTGATCGCGGCGTGGCGAGCCGTGCGGGCGTCGTGCATGGCGTCGCGTGCTTCGGCGGCTGTGGCCTTAGCAGAACGCAACTTGGCGGCGAGGTCGGGGTTGGTCTCGGCGACCGCGGCGATAGCGGGTCCGTCGAGCTCCTCTTGCGTGGGCTCGGCCAAAAAGTCGATGGCATACTGGGCGGCCACCATGGAGCCTTTTGCCAGCACAGTCTCGTCGATCTTGTAAAAGCAGGAATGCTGAGCGTACGTGGCGCCAATCTTGGGGTTGCGCGCACCTACAAAGGCGAGCACGCCCGGCACGCGGCGCAGGTACTCCGAAAAGTCCTCGCCCGAAAGCGTGCCGCGGTAATGTCCCTCGCCGGCGGGGCCCAGGCATTTGAGTACGGCCTGGCGGCAGCGCTCGCTCGATGCGGCTTCGTTTTCGACTTTGTAGTTGGCGATGGTGTAGTCGGTGAGCTTGGCTTCGGCGCCCAGGGCTGCCGCGGTATGCTCCACGATGCGGCGCATGAGCTCCGGCATTTCCTCGTGGGTCGAGTCGCCGTAGGTGCGCACCGTGCCGGCGAGGTAAGCCGTGCCGGCGATAACATTGCGCGCGGTGCCGCCATGCAGCTCACCGACGGTGATAACGGCCGGCTCGTAGGGGCTAATCTCGCGCGAGACGATAGTCTGCAGTGCGTTGACGATCTCAGCGGCAACCATAACGGCGTCGTGGCCGCGCTGGGGCATAGCGCCGTGGCACGAGGTGCCGCGGACGTCGATGCGGAACCAGTCGGTATTGGCCATGCGCGGACCGGGCTCGCAGCTTACGGTGCCGGCGTCAACCTCGCTCCAGATATGCGCGGCGTAGGCACCATCGACGCCGTCGAGCACGCCCGTGCCGATCATGAGCTTGGCGCCCTGGCCGTTTTCCTCGCTGGGCTGGAAGACGATGCGGACTTCGCCGTGGATGTCGTCGGTCATATGGCGCAGGATTTGCAGCGTGCCGAGCATCATGGCGATATGGCAGTCGTGGCCGCAGGCGTGCATGCAGCCCTCGTTGACGCTGGCGAACTCTTCGCCGGTCTGCTCGGTGACGGGCAGGGCGTCGATGTCGGCGCGCAGCAGGATGCGGCGGCGTGGTGTGCCGTCCTCGCGATAGGCGTCGGGCGCGGTGCCGCGAAGGGTCGCCACAAGGCCCGTCTTAAGGGGACGCTCGTAGGGGATATTCATGGCGTCCAGCTGGTTGGCGATGTCAGATGTCGTGCGTTCCTCGGCGAGGCTCAGCTCCGGGTGCTTATGGAAGTGGCGGCGCTGCTTAATGATGTAGGGTTCAAACTCGGCAGCGATATCTTGGATGGCTGCGGTGACGTCGTCTGCCGCGCGAACCTCGGTTGCCGCCATAATCTGCTGTGCCTTGGTCTTCGTCATAGTCGATTTGCTCCTTGCTGGTTTATCGCAAAATCGTACAAGCTCATTCCAGTATGCCACCTGCCGCTAGGGCTGGTAAAGTTGCCGTTTGCCGCTTGGGGTTTTGTTACAAGGGCGGGGGAGTACACTCGGGGGTGTTGAATTTCCTGCCAGAGATGGGGATGCCCATGCAACATATCGATCGGATTATCCGCTCCAAGAACGTCTTTACCGCGCAAGACGGCATCGATACCGCCCGCGAGCTGGCGATTGCCATCGCAGGCGACCGTATCGTCGCAGTCGGTGCGCCCGATGACGTGATTGCCGCCGCGCCTGCCGCCACGCCGGTTATCGACTACGGCGAGCAGTTTGTCTGCCCAGGTTTCCATGACGCTCATCTGCACTTCTTCCATACCTCGGTCGGCTCCTCGCCGTACATGCTCATGGATATGGGCACGTCCGAGGCGGCGCTGGTGCAACACGCGCTCGAGTTTTCCCAGGACCTGCCCGACGACGCTTGGGTTGTGACTCAGGGCTGGCGCGACTACCGTTGGGACCCGCCCGAGCATCCTACCAAGGCGTCGCTCGATGCGGCATTCCCCGATCGCCCCTGCGTTATGTATTCGGGCGACGGCCATACGCTGTGGCTCAACAGCCGCGCACTCGAGGCGCTCGGCGTCACGCGCGACAGCGAGCCGCCAGCGGGCGGTGGCTACGACAAGGACGCAAGCGGCGAGCTCACGGGCATTGCTCACGAGGCGGCTGCCATGCAGCTGCTACCGCGCTGCCTTGAGTGGCTGGGGGAGGATCGCATTGCAAGCGCTTACGCCGATCAAATGAGGCGTATGGCCGAGCAGGGCATCACCTCGATATGCGATATGTCGCTCATGCCCATGCCGGGCTGCGATTTTATCCGCGACGATGTCTACGGCAAGCTACAGGCAGCCGGCAAGCTGGGCATCCGAGCCCATCTGTTCCCCACGTTGCTGGATGACCAATCGCGCTTAGAAGAACTGCAGACCCGCTACGCGAACAACGCGCTGCTCTCGGCGCCTGGTTTTAAGCAGTTCTTCGACGGCGTCTCGAGCGAGCACACGGCATATCTCACCGAGCCCTATACCAATCCGCGCTTCCCGGGCGATCAAGGTCGCCTGACGGTTCCTGCCGAGCGCATGCGTAAGCTGGTTCTGGCGGCTGCGGAGCGCGGCCACACTGTGCGTATCCACGTCATCGGCGACGGTGCGATTCATGCCGCGCTGGATATCTTCGAGGAGGCCGCCGACCTGTACGGCCTGCCCCAGCACGGCCATAACACACTCGAGCATCTGGAGAACCTCCTGCCCGAGGACATCGACCGCCTGCGCAAGCTCAACGTGGTCGCCTCGAGCCAGCCCTGCCACATCACGCTCGATCCGGGTGGCCCAGAGCGCGACCTTGGCCTGGAGCGAAGCCGAATCATGTGGCCGTTCGCAACCTATAAGCAGCGCGGCATCCGCCAAGCCTTCGGTACTGACAGCCCTATCACGTCCGTTACCAGCATGAACGTGCTCTACACGGCTATTACGCGCCAAGACCCCAAAAGCCACTGGCCCGAGGGCGGCTGGCTGCCGAGCGAGCGCATCGATGCGGCAACGGCCCTGCGCAACTACACCCTGGGCAGCGCCTACGCGGCAGGCGACGAGCAAAACCTCGGCAGCCTGGAACCCGGCAAATACGCCGACCTGGTAGTCCTGGACCAAGACCCACTCACCATCGACCCCCAAGAGCTGCAAGCCACCAAGGTTCAGGCCACCTACCTGGCGGGCAACTTAATCTACGAGCGCTAACCTCATACCCCACTCATAAGGGGCACGTTTCAGCAACGTGTCCCTTTCTTATTCGCACCATCCGCATCGCCATTTTGCTGCACTGACTTTTCTGAATGCCGGGTCCGAATTAGTTAACCTGGCTCCCGTGTGGCTCCGGAGGGGCGGGGCATAAGGTTTATCGCGAGTTCCGCACGAGCCGAAGGCCACTTAATGTGGCCTTCGTGCGAGCAGGACTGCCCGAGCAGGAAACCTTATGCCCCGCCCCTCCGGAGCCACACGGGAGCCACTGCTAAGTTATCCCCCGGCATTCAGAAAATCTAAGTGCCAAAAAATAAGATTTTTTGACTCCGTGTTGTATAACCCGCCATTCGTGGGTACCATTCAACGCGTACGCAAACAAAAAGGGTTAATTCGCGTGGCATAACCACGCGGCCCAAAAAGGAGGAGACAAGCATGTCGTCTTTGAAGCCGCTTGCAGATCGTGTTCTGGTCAAGCCCGACGAGGCCGAGCAGAAGACCGCTTCTGGTCTGTATATCGCCAGCAACGCCCAGGAGAAGCCGCAGCGCGGCACCATCGTTGCCGTTGGTGCCGGCAAGGTCAACGACAAGGGTGAGCGCATCCCCATGGACGTCAAGGTCGGTGACGTTGTCATCTACGGTAAGTTCGGTGGCAACGAGGTCAAGGTCGACGGCGAGAAGTATCTGCTGATGCGCGCCGACGACATCTACGCTGTTGTCGAGGCCTAGTCTCGTCAGAATCTCTGATTCGTCTTTGAACGCGCCCGCCGCATAGGACTCGGAAGCGGCGACGCGAGTCACGTTTCTTTTGGAGGATTACCTACCATGGCAAAGAACATTACGTTCAACACCGATGCCCGCGCTAAGCTCGCCAAGGGTGTCAACACTCTGGCCGACGCCGTTACCGTCACCATGGGCCCCAAGGGTCGCTACGTTGCTCTGCAGCGCACGTTTGGTGCCCCGACCATCACCAACGACGGCGTTTCCGTCGCCAAGGAGATTGAGCTCGAGGACAACATCGAGAACATGGGTGCCCAGCTGGTGAAGGAGGTCGCCACCAAGACCAACGACACCGTGGGTGACGGCACCACCACCGCAACCCTGCTCGCTCAAGCCATCGTCAACGACGGTCTGCGCAACGTCGCCGCTGGCGCCAACCCGCTGGCCATCCGTCGCGGCATCGACAAGGCCGTCAACGCCGCCGTCGCCGAGATGAAGAAGCAGGCCAAGCCGGTCGAGACCAAGGAGCAGATTGCTTCCGTCGGTACCATCTCCGCCGGTGACCCCGAGGTCGGCGAGAAGATCGCCGAGGCCATGGAGGTCGTGGGCAAGGACGGCGTCATCACCGTCGAGGATTCCCAGACGTTTGACATCACCATCGACACCGTCGAGGGCATGCAGTTCGACAAGGGCTATGTCTCCGCTTACTTCGTCACGGATAACGACCGCATGGAGGCCGTGATGAAGGATCCGTACATCCTCATCACCGACCAGAAGATCTCCAGCGTCCAGGACATCATGCCTGTTCTCGAGGCTGTCCAGCGCGCTGGCCGTGGCCTGCTCATCATCGCTGAGGACATCGATGGCGAGGCTCTGCCTACCCTGGTCCTCAACAAGATCCGTGGCGCCCTCAACGTCTGCGCCGTCAAGGCCCCGGGCTACGGCGATCGCCGCAAGCGCATCCTCGAGGACATCGCCGTCCTCACCGGCGGCCAGGCTGCCCTGGACGAGCTGGGCGTGAAGGTCGCTGACATCACCGCCGATATGCTCGGTACCGCTAAGTCCGTCACCATCTCCAAGGACAACACCGTCGTCGTCGGCGGCGCTGGCTCCAAGGAGGCCATCGACGCTCGTATCGCTCAGATCAAGGGTGAGATGGAGAACACCACCTCTGACTTCGACCGTGAGAAGCTCCAGGAGCGCCTGGCCAAGCTCTCCGGTGGCGTTGCCGTCATCAAGGTCGGCGCTGCTACCGAGTCCGAGCTCAAGGAGATCAAGCACCGCGTCGAGGACGCCCTGCAGGCAACCCGCGCTGCTGTCGAGGAGGGCATTGTCGCCGGTGGCGGCGTCGCCTTCATGGACGCTGCTCCTGCGCTCGACGCCGTTGAGCTCGACGACCCCGAGGAGAAGATCGGTGTCGACATCGTCAAGAAGGCTCTGACTGCTCCGGTCGCTACCATCGCCAAGAACGCTGGTTTTGAGGGCGCTGTCGTGGTCGACAAGGTTGCCGAGCTGCCCGCCGGCCAGGGTCTCAACTCTGCCAACGGCGAGTGGGGCGACATGATCGAGATGGGCGTCCTCGACCCCGTCAAGGTCAGCCGCGTCACCCTGCAGAACGCTGCTTCTGTCGCCAGCCTGATTCTCATCACCGAGGCTACCGTCTCCGATGTGCCCAAGAACACTCAGCTTGAGGACGCTATCGCTGCTGCTACCGCTGGTCAGCAAGGCGGCGGTATGTACTAAGGCCGACAAGGTCTAGAACTCCCACCGGGAATCCGGGGGCGTGACGGGGGCTTCTCTCCGGAACGTCCTCGGACATGCAAAGAGGCTCCGCATCGCGCTTCGCGCTGCGG
>CAUCXP010000099.1 GCA_958446785.1 uncultured Collinsella sp.
AGCGAAGGGAGTATGTATTGCACGGCGATATGGCTGGCGAATTGCGTGATGCGGTGCGTCATGCTCTCGTGGTCGCTTACCGTGAGATAGGCGGCAAAGCCGGGGTGAATGCGGGCACAGTACGGCGTGCCGATGACGATGACCGGGACATGTCGACTGCTAAGGATCGGCAAGATCTCCTTGAGGTTGGGGGCAAGGCCGCTGTAGGAGATGATGATTGCCACATGGTCGGGACCCGAGGCGAGCGCCGTGCGCACCTGCGGCTCGACGCTGTCGTGGCACGTCGCGCTTTTGCCGGCGGAAAGCAGGCGATCGCGGAACATTCCCGCTGGATACAGGTTATGCGAGCCCGTGTAGATGTCCACGGTGCCGGCGCGCATGATGAGCTTGGCGGCGTGGTCGAGCTGTGCAGGGTCGAGCAGCTCCTGCGTTTCGGCCAAGGTGGTCTGGTAGAGCCCCTCCATGCGCTCCATCACCTGCGCAGGGGTGGAGGTGGCATCGAAGGGAAAGTTGATGTCCACGTCGCGCCGGTTGCCCGCCTCGGTCGCCTGGCGGATGAGCTCGACCTTGAGGTCTTTGAATCCCTCGAGGCCGAGCTTTTTGCAAAAGCGGTGCACGCTCGCGACCGAAACGTTGGCGCGCGCGGCAAATTCCTTAATGGAAAGCCCACGCACATCCTCGCCCATGGCGAGGGCCGTTCGCCCAAGTTGTTGCTCGGTGGGGGTGAGGCTTTTGCCCTGCGTGATCTTCCGCCTGATATCCATATGGCTCCTATGCGTTTGCGTCGCGATAAACCAATCATAGCGATAAATAAAACGTTCGGCTTGGCTGGGAGTTTTGGTCCGCCGGTCTATGAACGACGGACCGCTCGACGCTGCGCGGGCCCTTGGCACGGCACCTTGGGCTTCAATCGTCGGGCGCGTGCGGAAGCACACATCCCTCCTCTTTCGGCCCAATTTGCCGCACCAGGGGCCCGCTCGCTGTTGTGGGCTCAACATAGGGCGCTGTCCTTGTTGGGCCGTTTGCGCCCGGGGCGTTACCCGAGCACGCGTACGGGCCCCAAGAGGCCGCTGGGATCGGAGGGCTCGGTCATGCCGAACATGTCGGGGACGGCGTGGTCGAGGGTGTTGATGATATCGATCGTAAGCGCGTGCTCGCCGGCTAAAAGTGCGGCGGCCTCAAAGCGGTAAGGCGGACAGATGCGGGTGCCGAGGGATTTGCCGTCGAGGGTGACGGTTGCGGTCTCAAAGACCTCGCCAAGGTCGATGACGGTGCGGGTGGCCGCTTCGCCCAGGACAAAGGAGGCCCGGTAGCGGAATGTGCCGGCCTTGCCGGGGAACTCGGCCGAGGAAAGGTCGTGCAGGTCTGCAAGCTCAACAGACTCGCCAAAGGCATCGGTGCCAGGGGCGGAGAAGGCAACCGCCCAGGGCCCGTCGACGCATGTGGCTTCGTCTTCGGCGGTTGCCACAGCAACGGAACCTGTAGCCCTAAGGACCACGATGCAGCTCTCGTAGGGAGCCAGCTCGAGCGTGCCGTCAAAGGCGGCGGGCTCGGTGCCGTTGAGCAGGTCGAGGCGCGCGCCTGCAACGGGTGTGCCGTCGGCAAGCGCAATCTGAGTGGAGATACCCTGCTTGGGATGCTCGTTGACGAGCATCAGATAGCTCTCGCCCGTCCGCTCGTAGCGCAGTGCGCGCAGCCGGGGCTGGGTCTCGGCACAAACCACGGTCTGCATGCCGGCGCCGGCAAGTGTGTCTGCGAGCTCGGAGGTCGCCAGGAGCTTGATGTCGGCGACCGCGGCTGCATCCAGGGAGGCAAAGCCCTCGCGGCCTGCAGTGTCACCGTCGTAGCGCTTGTTCGGCAACTCATCCAGCGCGTACACGGCAACACCTGCGGCTGCGGCGCGCGCGGCAAAGTCGAGCACGGCTCCGCCGACAAACTCGGCTCCGGGCATCACCAGGCAGCGGTATGCCTGGCCGTTCACGCTAAAGCCGCTACCGTCTGCGGTAATTTCAACGGCATAGCGCCCTGCGTCCTCAAATGCCTCTGCCGGCACGATGTCAAAGTCGACCTGCGCGCGCATAAGCTCGGAGGCGGCATGCTGCATAAAGTTCGCCTTGCCTGCCCACTCGGCGTCCGCATGGTAGAGAAGCGCCACCGGGGTCGTTGCGCGCCCGCCGCTCAGCAGGCTCGCCGTACGGTTCATGTAGCTCATGAGCTGCCCAAAATGTGCAAACTGGGGGTTTTGGCCATGCGCATAGAAATGCGGCGGGCAGTCCCAGTCGGGGAAGGCGGCCATGCTAAAGGCATGCGGCACAAACCAATTGACGCCGCGCACCAAAAAGTGATCGGCGATCCACTTCATCTCGCGTAGGCCTTCGTGCCATCCAAATGCGCCAAAGACCTCGGCCATGCAGCGCCCCTGCTTTTTGGGGTCGAGGTGTGCTGCCGAGGAGCCCAGCTTGGGCAGCACGTAGTTATAGAACTCGAGGTTCCACACGCCGCGTCCGTAGCTGTGAAGGCCGCGGTCCATGCCGGGTACCAGCTGGTTGATCACGATGTCGACGCCCGCCATGTCCTGACCGCCCACGGCGCGGAAGTAGTGCCCGGCGCCCACGCCCAGGCGCGCGTGGCAGTCCTTGTCCTCGATAACGTGGCCGATGTACTGCACGCCGCGCGCGCGGCACCAGTCGCCGAGCTGGTCGCAGAAACACTCCTTATAGAGGGTGCTTGCGATGTCCATATAGACGTGGCGTACGTGCGCGCCGGCCGGCTCGCGGTCCCACAGGTGCGGGAGCTCGGCCAGGTAGCGCTCGCCCAGTGCCGCGCGTAGGCGACGCTCAAGCTCGGCCGACCAGGGTAGGGGCGCGGTGGCCTTGCCGATGAGCGTGTCCGAGATGCCATCGGGGCCCGTGGTGCCCTTCTCGTTGGCAAATCCGGGCTCATCGGAGAAAAAGCCCAGGATCGTCTTGCCAAACTCATCGCCCAGATGCTCAAAATGCGGCTCGTAGACAGCATCGATGAGCTGCGCCACCGAGGCGCGGTCGACCATATTGATGTAGTCCTCGTTGTAGGAGGTCTTGCCGCTCGTGAATATCACGCATGCCTGCGTGAGGCCCGCAGGTGCATCGAAGACCAGGCGGCTGGGGTTGCCGTCTGCATCGTCGAATACTCGGTAAGCGACGTCGACGGGGCTGCCGTCCTGCATAAATGTCACGCCGTAGAAGCGCTCCGTTTTGTCGAGCATGTTGGCGAGCGCGATGCTCGCGGCGGACGTGGGGCCCACGATGTCGAACGTGCGGTGCGTGAGCACGATCTTGCGGAGCTCGGGCACGGCTTCCTTGGCGGCGCCGTTGGCAAAGCCCGTGGGGAAGTGCGCGTCGTCCAAGATCCAGAGCTTAAGGCCCAGCTGCTTGCACTCGTCAATGACAAAGCGCAAGTCGCGCCACCAGCCCTCGCCGCAAAAATCGGGGTGTGGGCGGCTTTCGAGACAGACCTCGTGGATGTCGGCGCCGGCGATCTTTTCCAGATACTCGGCAATGGTCTTATGGCTCTCGCCCTTCATCCACAAAAACGGAAGCACGTGGTTGTCGTATGTGCCCTCGAGCACCTGCTGATAGTACGCGGTCATGGATCCTCCTTGGCTCGATCGATCTGCTGCATAGCACAGATTATGGACGCGTCGGCGCGTTCTGTTAATATCTGAATCACGACGAACTATGACCAAATCAACGATTGGCAAGCCATGGAGATCGACGAGCTCGAGCGTAGGCTCAGCGAACTGAGCGCCAGTGAGATCACTTATAAAGACGGCATGGCATTTGATTGGTCGATTATGACCGAGCATGTCGAAATCGACGGATGTCCAGTGCGCAAGATTGGGCAGCCAGGGTTTGCCTATGCCCAGCCCGGCATGCCGCGTGGCCTGACGATAAGGAAAAACTCGCGCTTTAATGCAGTTCCCGAGCACGTGCATGATTACGTGGAGATGAGTTATGTGTATCGCGGGCGCTGCCCGCAGACGGTGGCGGGGGAGAGACTCGAGTTGCGCCGCAACGAGGTGCTTTTGCTCGACGCCCTTTGCCCTCATGCCGTGGCGGCGCTCGGCGAGGACGACATCATGCTGAGCATG
This sequence comes from uncultured Collinsella sp., assembly GCA_958446785.1. Lineage (GTDB taxonomy): Bacteria > Actinomycetota > Coriobacteriia > Coriobacteriales > Coriobacteriaceae > Collinsella. The sequence continues at coordinate 4,130 of CAUCXP010000099.1, forward strand.
ACCGTTTCACGCTCTTTTTTGCGCCGGAGTCTCGAGTCGAGCCTCTCGCGCGAGAGCGCGGTCTCGCGGTTTTTGTTCAACGCGCTCAACAGCGAGACGGACCATCGGGGGCATGTCCGTTTTTACTGCGGCGAGAGCCGTCGGATTCGGCGCTACATGCAGGAGATACTCTGCGAGCTGTACGACCCGAGCCCCAACGGTCCCGAGATCGTCTTGCGTCTGTTTCAGCTGTTTTTGGCCGAGCTCATGGATTGCTACGAGCGCGAGCTGGTGCGCGGCGTGGCGGACGGCGCGGCGGGGCCCACTGCCCTGGTGACGGGAATGCTCGGCTATATCGATCGCGAATTCGCTGCATGCTCCCTCGAGGGGATGGCGGCGGAGTTTGGCTTGAGCCCTAATTATGCGACGACGCTTCTCAAGCGCCATGTGGGCAAGACCTTTAGGCAGCTTGTACAGGAGCGACGCCTGGTGCGTGCGGCCGAGCTTCTGCGCGGTGGCGCCACGGCCGGGGCGGCTGCGCATGCGGTGGGCTATGAAAACATGAGCTTCTTCTACCGTAAGTTTCACGACAAGTATGGCTGCACCCCCGCGGCATACCGCCGGTAAGCGCGGGGCGGATCGTCTTCGCTCCTTCGGTGTCAAAAAGTTTCAGCTGCAGCGCTGTTGCAGCGCGCGTCTGCGAAAAGAAGTGTCCAAATCGGCGCCTTCGCCCTGGCCTGGAGCGACTCGGCGGCATACTCGTTTCATCAGCAACACACATGAGCGAGGAGGCACTTATGGGATTCCCCGAGGGTTTCTATTGGGGCGGCGCCACGGCCGCCAATCAGTTTGAGGGCGCTTGGAACGTTGACGGCCGCGGTCCTTCCGTCGACGACCATTTTTTGGGCGGCAGCTACAAGGAGCCGCGCCAGATTACGATCGACATCGACCCCAACCGCTTCTACCCCAACCATGACGGCATCGATTTCTACCATCACTACGAGGAGGACATCGCGCTGTTCGCCGAGATGGGCTTCAACATGTTCCGCATGTCCATCTCCTGGAGCCGCATCTTCCCCAACGGCGATGACGCCGAGCCCAACGAGGCCGGCCTCGCCTTCTACGACCGCGTCTTCGACTGCCTGCGCGCTCACAATATCGAGCCGCTCGTGACCCTGTCGCACTACGAGATGCCTTATCACCTGGTCGAGAAGTACAACGGCTGGGCGAGCCGCGAGCTCATCGGCTTCTTTGAGAAGTACTGCCAGACCGTCTTCGACCGCTATCAGGACAAGGTCAAGTTCTGGCTCACCTTCAACGAGATCAACTGCGGCACCCAGGACATGGGCAACCTCTTTGGGACCAGCATGATCCAGGGCTTTGAGGGCCCGGCTTCTGCGGTCCACACCACGCCGCAGGCCCGTATGCAGGCCCTGCATCACCAGTTCGTGGCTAGCGGCCGTGTCGTGCGCTATGCCCACGAGCACTACCCGCAGTTTAAGATGGGCAACATGGACTGCTTCATCCTCTCCTATGCCGCCACGTGCGATCCGGCCGACGTGTTCGCCACGCAGCAGGAGATGAATACCATGAACTGGTACTGCTCCGACGTGCAGGTGCGCGGCAAGTATCCGTTCTATGCCAAGCGCTTCTGGGCCGAGAACGATGTCGAGCTTGTGATGGAGGACGGCGACCTGCAGGATATCGCCGACGGCAAGGTCGATTTCTACACCTTTAGCTACTACATGTCCGGCACCGTGGGCACCCACAAGGATCACGAGATGACCGAGGGCAACATGACCTTTGGCGGCAAGAATCCCTATCTGGAGTCCACCGACTGGGGCTGGCAGATCGATCCGCTGGGTCTGCGCATCGCCCTCAACGAGATTTACGCCCGCTACGAGATTCCGCTGATGGTGGTCGAGAA
>CAUCXP010000100.1 GCA_958446785.1 uncultured Collinsella sp.
GCCGCCCGCGCAGCGTCGGCCGGTCCGCCGTTCGTTAGAACGGCGGAACTAAATCAACTTAAAGCCCTTGCGCTTGCCCACGGAGAGGGTGTCGCCCAGTTTGAGGGCGCTCGGATCGATGTTGTAGCTCTTGGGAGCCACAGCCTTGCCGTTGATCTTGACGCCGCCGCCGTCGATGTCGCGGCGGGCCTGACCGGCGCTGGCCGAAAGGCCCAGGTCCTTGAGCAGGCCGGCGAGGTAAATCTGACCCTCGTCGTTGACGGTCAGCTCAACGTGCTTCTCGGGGAAGTCGGCAAGCTGGCCCTCCTTGAACACGCGGTCGAACTCGGCCTGTGCCTCGTCGCCGGCGCCGGCGCCGTGGTAGGTGTCGCACAGGTCGCGGCCCAGTGCGCGCTTGAGCTCATAGGGGTCGGCGGAGCCATCGGCCAGGGCGGCATCGATCTTGTCGACCTCGGCCGGGGCGAGCGAGCTGGCCAGACGATAGTACTTGCCGATCATCTCGTCGGGGATGGACATGGTCTTGCCGAACATATCCTTGGGAGCGTCGGTCAGGCCGATGTAGTTGCCATAGGACTTGGACATCTTGCGCACGCCGTCGGTGCCCTCGAGCAGCGGCATGGTAAGCGCGATCTGCGGCTCCATGCCCATCTTCTCCATGAGCTCGCGGCCGGCGAGCAGGTTGAAGAGCTGGTCGGTGCCGCCCATCTCGACGTCGGCCTTGATCTGAACGGAGTCGAAGGCCTGCATCACGGGGTACAGAAACTCGTGCAGGGCAATCGGCGTCTGGGACTGGTAGCGCTTGGTAAAGTCGTCGCGCTCAAGGATGCGGGCGACGGTGAACTTGGAGCACACCTGCAGCAGGCCGGCCAGGTCCATCGAAAGGATCCAGTCGCCGTTGTGCACGATGGTGGTCTTCTCGGGGTCCAGGATCTTCATGGCCTGGCTCACGTAGGTCTCGGCGTTGGCCTCGATCTGCTCCTGCGAAAGCTGCGGGCGGGTGGAGTTCTTGCCCGAGGGGTCGCCGATCAGCGCAGTGCCGTTGCCGATGATAAGGGTGACGTTGTGGCCCAGGTCCTGGAACTGACGCATCTTGCGCAGGGGCACGGCATGGCCCAGGTGCAGGTCGGGGCTGGTGGGATCGACGCCGAGCTTGATGTTGAGGGGCTCGCCCTTCTCAAGCTTCTTGCGAAGGTCGGCCTCGGGGACGATCTGCGCTGCACCCGAGGTGATGATACGCATTTGCTCGTCAACAGACAGCATTGGGTATCCTCCTTTTGCTATAGCACCCTCACCGGATACGGCGGTGCTGGAAGTTCATAAACCCACTAATAATAACCAAAACAGCGCGACGCGGCACCTACGACAGGAAAATCCTCGTCCTGCCGCACGCGTCGATAACGACCGGCAAACGCGTGCCGTCACGTTCGACCAAAAAGCGCGCCTGCTGACGGCGCGAGCAGTCACGGCAACGGACCTGCCCCGTTGCATCCGTGGCGCAGGCGCCCTCGGCAGTCAGCAAGCAGTGCTCGCACACCATGAGCTCGGGACGGTCGGCATCGACAGGCCCCAAGACACCGGGGCAAGCGGCAAGTTCGGCAACACGCTCCGCATCATTGCCGAGCAACTCGGCCGACAAGCACACCCGCCCCGCACCGAGTCCGCGCAGCCAGGTAAGCGTGGCCCGATTGGCACAGAACACCGGCGCCGCCACGTCAAACGTTGTGCCCAGCTCGCGGGCCATCGCCACTTGTCCCAGATTGCGGCAGACGACGCGCCCGGCACGCTGCATAAGCGCCCGAGTCCGCTCGGCGTCGCCCGCGCGGCACACTTCGTCGAGCACCACCGTTGTATCGGACAGATCTCGCTCATCGCGCGGACCCACATCCATCAGCTCCCAGGCAAAGACCATACGAGCAAAATCCTCGCGCTTTGCCGGCCCCGCCGACCCCGCCAACTCCGTCGACGCACCGCCATCCACCGCAGCGCCCTCAAAGGGCAGCACCTCAACGGCACGCGCAACGGGCGCAATCGCATCCGCCTCGGCCCGCATGCGCTCCAACACCGCCGCCGTCTGATCCAACACGCCGGCGCTGCGAATCAGATAGACCTCGCAGCCCGCGTCCACCTTACGTTTGCAATGCACGACGATGCGCTCCCCCGCAGCGGCATCCACGGGGCAAGGCACCTGTGGCCAGCGCTTGGGCACATCGGGACGCGCGTCGGCACCCGGGTAAAATCGGATTTCGAGCGTATCGCCCGCCGCCACGGCGGCATCAAGCTCAACCGTCACCTCTTCGTGACCCACCGCCACCAAGTGGCCCACGCGCACGCCCTGGTTGATCGCGCGCTCAAAGCTCATGAGCTCGGCACCCGAACGACCCCGCAGGTAAGCATCGGTAAACCCACGGTTAAACGACCTTCCCAGCTCGCGTTCAAGCTCTTCCACGGCACCGGAGTCCCACGCGCCGTCGCACAGCATATCGAGTGCCCGACGCCACACCCTCACCACGTTGAATACGTAATCGGGATTCTTCATGCGTCCCTCGATCTTGAGCGATGCCACGCCGGTGGCAACAAGCTCGGGCAGGTGCGCGATACCCAGATAGTCACGCGGACAAAGCAGGCGGTCTCCCTCGACGGCAACAACACTCTGCCCCGCCTCGTCCACTAGGTCGTACGCCAGACGGCACGGCTGCGTGCAGTCGCCGCGCATCGCCGAGCGCCCACGCCGCAAGGCCGAGAACTCGCACGCCCCCGAATAGCCGATGCAAATCGCACCGTGGCAGAATACCTCGATGGGCACGCCCGTGGCACATAGCGCCGCAATCTCGTCGACCGTCAGCTCGCGTGCCGTCGTCACGCGCTCGACCCCCAGCTCATCGGCGGCAAGCCGCACGGCACCCTCGCTATGAGCGCCCGCCTGCGTGGACAGGTGAATCTCGACCCCGGGAATCGCCGCGCGCAGCGCGCAGGCCAACCCGGCATCGGCGACAATCAGAGCATCGGCGCCCAGCTCCAGTGCATGAGCTCCCAACGCCACCGCGTCGGACAACTCATCGTCAAACACGAACACGTTGAGCGTTACGTACACACGCACGCCATGGGCATGCGCCACGGCGCAGCCGCGCGCAAACTCGTTATCCGTAAAGCCATGGGCGCTCACACGGGCGTTAAAGCCGCCCAACCCCGCATAGATGGCATCGGCACCCGCGGCGATGGCCGCAAGCATCTGGTCGAGTCCGCCCGCCGGTGCCAGCAGCTCGGGCAGCGCCGCACCGGCAGCATCCAATCCAGTCTCGTATTGTCCGCTCGGCCCCATCGTCCGAATCGCCATCGACAAACTCCTTACCAAGGTATGCATTCACTCTGAAAAATGCCGTCTTCCAGCATACACGAGGCCTCGCGCGCCCCGTTTGGTTTATCGTGTAATAACTTATGTCCATCCTGCCCCGACGGCACATCCACCGTCCGGCACGACATACCTGGAGGTCAATATATGGGTCCTCGCCAACGACAGGGACGCAGCCGTTCAAAGACGCATGCTCTGCCCATAATCCTGCTCTCGTTTTTGGGCTTTCTGCTGATTGCGGGCGTGGCATTTGGCATCGGCATGGTCGGCAACGTCAACCGCTGGCTGTCCGATCTGCCCGACTACACCGACGCCAACGCGTATCTGGTGAGCGAGCCCACCGAGATCGTCGACTGCAACGGCAACAAGATCGCGAGCTTCTACACGCAAAACCGCAAGTCCATCACCAAGGACGAGGTCTCCCCCTACGTGCTGCAGGGCACCGTTGACGTCGAGGACGAGCGCTTCTACGAGCACGGCGGTATCGACCTGTGGGGTATCGCGCGTGCTGCGGTGGCAACCCTCGGCGGCGGACACGAAGGCGCCTCGACGATCACCCAGCAGCTTGTGCGCAACACCATCCTGCAGGAGGAGCAATTCGACTCGACCATTGAGCGTAAGGTGCGCGAGGCCTACATCGCCATCAAGATGGAGGACATGTACTCCAAAGACGAGATCCTCATGATGTACCTCAACACCATCTATTACGGCCACGGCGCCTACGGCATCGAGGCCGCAGCCGAGACCTATCTGTCCAAGAGCGCCGCCGACCTCACCCTGAGCGAGGCCGCGCTACTCATCGGCCTTCCCAACTCGCCCTCGCAGTACGACCCCACGGTCAATCCCGATCTGGCACTGTCTCGCCGCAACAAGGTTCTCGACAACATGCTGCGCCTGGGCCACATCACCCAGGAGGAGCACGATGCCGCACAGGCCGAGCCCATCACCCTCAACGTGACCGAAATCTCGGGCAGCGGCGTCGACGTTTACTCGCAGCCCTACTTTGTCTCCTACGTCAAGCAGCTGCTGGAGCAGGAGTTCTCGACCGACGTGCTCTTTAAGGGCGGCCTGACCGTCAAGACCACCATCGACCCCACGATGCAGCAGGTGGCAGAGAATGCCGTCCGCGAGCAGCTCGACACGCTCTCGCTTGACGGCCTGGACATGGGCATGGTCGTCGTCGACCCCAAGACCGGCTACATCAAGTGCATGGTGGGCGGCTACGACTACAACGCCGACGAGAACCACGTAAACCATGCCACGGCCAAGCGTCCCGTCGGCTCCACCTTTAAGGCCTTTACGCTGGCAACTGCCATCCAAAACGGCATGAACCCCAACGTCACCCTCAACTGCAACTCGCCGCTCAAGGCCAAGGGCACCACGACCGAGGTCCAAAATTACGCCAACCAGAGCTACGGCAACATCACGCTTAAGCAGGCGACGGCATACTCCTCCAACACCGGCTACATCCAGGTGGCGGAAGCCGTCGGCAACAGCAAGATCATCTCGCTCGTCAAAAAGCTCGGCATCGACCCCGCCAAGGACAACATCGAGGACGTTCCCGTCATGACGCTCGGCACCGGCTCGATCTCGCCACTCGAGATGGCCGCCGCCTACGCGACGTTTGCCAACGGCGGCTACTATCGCCAGCCGATCGCCATCACCGAGATTGATTCTCGTACCGGTTCGGTGCTGTACCAGCACACCGACAATCCCTCACAGGTGCTTACCGAGGGCGAGGCCGCCGCGGTCACCGATGTTCTGTCCGGCGTCATGAAGGGCAGCGGTACGGGTGCTGCCGGCGCCCTGAGTGTCAACCAGCCCTATGCCGGCAAGACGGGCACCACCGACAACACCACCAACCTTTGGTTCTGCGGCTATACCCCGCAGCTGGCGTGCGCCCTGTGGACCGGCTATTCCGCGGGCGAGATCCCCATCCAAAAGTACGGCACGGACCTGCTGGGCGACAGCACCAACCTGCCTGTCTTTAAGCGGTTTATGAACACCGTTCTGACCGGTACCGAGCGCGAGGAGTTTGCGACCGGAACGGCGCCCACCTACAAGAACAACAGCGTCTGGAAGTTCTACGGCACCAACAACACCAAGAAGTCGGAGAACGACGACAAGGACGAGGACGAAGAGGAAGAGGAAACCACCACAACAACTACCACGACGACCACGACCACCGAGACCACGGGCGGCGACACCACCGGCGGCACCGGTACGACCGGTGGCTCGACGGGCGGCTCCACTGGTGGCTCGCCGGGCGGCTCCACTGGTGGCTCGACGGGCGGCTCCACTGGTGGCTCGACCGGCGGCGATGGCGGCACGCCTACGCCTACGCCCACTCCCGACCCCTCGCCCACGCCTGACGATACGGTCGGCTAAGAAGTACGCGACTAAAGCCAACAAGGCCCCGAGCAGCTTATTGAACTGCTCGGGGCCTTTTAGTTTGAAGCGACCTGGTGGGCGGTCTTTATACCGGCAAACAAAAAGGGGTACCGACCAACGTCGATGCCCCTTACAAGCCACTATGTCAGCGCACGCAATGCCGAGCGCACGGCCCGCACACCTACTTGCGAGAATTGCTCAGCTTATTGATCAGCGCCTCGAGGCGCTCGCCGTCCTCGGCCGTCTGGGCAATA